>NZ_LOHZ01000030.1 GCF_001601575.1 Thermovenabulum gondwanense | reverse complement strand
GTATGCGGGGGCGGATGCGTGGGCTGACGATGCGGCAAAGGGAGTAAGGCTGTGCAAAGAATTAATGGGGATAGAGGGGTGATGGAGGATGGCAAAGACACCGGAGGAACTGGCAAAAGAGCGTTATAATAGAATAATGGCCGCTATCAACCTTCAGGAGCCCGACAGGGTTCCCCTGAGAGGCTTTGGAGGCGATATTGTCCCGGCTTATTACGGAATTACTCAAAAAGAATTTTGCTTTGATTATGAAAAAGGCACAAAGGCGATAGAAAAATATCTTACTGATTTTCCCTTTGACTGGCCTTCTGCGGCAATAACCGGTCTGGACGGCAGGGTATTCAGCGTAGCTTTTTCGGAATACCCGGAGGTAGCCGTAAGCACGACTTTTATCACCGGTCCCATGCATGAAGTCCTGGGAGATAAATACTATCGTTTTCCGGGTATGGAAATAGCCGAAATTGCATCTCCTCAATTCATAGGCGGTACTTTTATGCAGCCCGATGAATACGACGAACTCATCGAGAATCCGCCGAAATTCGTAGCGGAAAAAGTTCTGCCGAGAGCCTGCAGGAATCTTGATACACCGCAAAAAACCATGGCTACCATGGTAAAATTAGGAATAGAATTTACGAGATTCGGTTCTGTGGGAAGGGAAATTGCAGGAATTGCTGCAAGGCTCGGGTATCCATCCATTCCGATGGGCGGTGCTTATGCACCTCTGGATATCATAGGAGACTTTTTAAGGGGAATAGAAAACGTTCTTTTGGACATAAGGAGATACCCGGATAAAGTAAAACAGGCTGCGGAAGCTCTGGTCGAGCCAATAATAAATTATGCTCTATCCTTCAAAAAAAGAGGCTTTAAATGGGTTATGATCCCGCTGCACCTCAATGAATACCTTTCTCCAAAACTTTATAATGAATTCTACTGGCCGACATTGAAAAAGGTAATTCTAAGATTGCTGGAAGAAGGGATGCAGTCCCAGGTATTCTTTGAAGGTCGTCACGATGTCCATTTAGAGACCATTCTTGAGCTTCCTAAGGGCTGGGGCATAGCCTATTTTGAAAAGACGGACCTGGTAAAGGCGAAGAAGGTTTTAGAAGGACATACCTGCGTAATGGGCGGAATACCGATGAGCCTTATCGTAGGTGGAACTCCCGATAGCATCAAAGAATATATGAAAAACCTCATCGAACAGGTAAAACCGGGAGGAGGGGTCATCCTCTCTCCGACCATAGGGACCGCTCCAAAAGAAACGCCAATAGAAAATATCTATGCATTAATCGAAGCAGTAGAAAAGTACGGATAGGATTAAAAAACACCGGTGGGTTAATGCCCACCGGTGTTCATATAAATTTAATAATTATTATGCTAAAATATATTATAATATTTATTAAACTTAGAATTTACAACATATTATCAATTTAAGGTGGTGCTGTAATGGGAAAACATCTTGTAAAATTTATTCCGGATAATATAGAAGTAATGGTCGAAGACGACGTTAGATTAAAAGACGTAATTGTTCAAAAGGGTATAAAGTTTGAATTTCCCTGCGGTGGAGTAGGTAAGTGCAAAAAATGTACGGTGGATATCATAAAAAATGACCGGAGAATAAATACCTTAGCATGCCAGGTAATGGTAAAAGAAGATATGGTTGTGGAAATTGCCAGGAAGGATAAAAATTACAGCATTCTGGATAAGGGAGAAGAACGCAAGGTAGATGTGCAGCCGGTTATAAGGAAGGTGAAGGTAAAAACTTCAAATCCCTCCTTAGAAGACAACAGGGATGACTGGAGCCGGGTAAAAGAAAGCTTGGGGATGGAAGAAACAGGTGTTAAACTTAATGTGCTGCAGGACCTTCCGGAAAAAATCCGGGATGGTAATTTTGAAGTCACCCTTATCTTTTCTGGAGACGAAGTAATTGCCGTGGAAAGTAAGGATACCACGGATAGGTTACTGGGCATGGCTTTTGATATCGGTACCACCACCCTGGTAGGGTATTTAATAGACCTGAATACGGGAAAGGAACTTACCCATGTTTCCTCCCTTAATCCGCAGACCAAGTACGGTGCGGATGTAATTTCAAGGATAATATACGCTTCGCAAACGAAAGAGGGCCTGGAGAAACTGCACGAAGAAGTAGTCGGGGAGATGAATAATCTAATAAAAAAAGCATCCGGGGATACGGGATACAAGCCCGAGGATATCTATGCGGTTACGGTAGCCGGAAACACTACCATGCATCATCTTTTTTTCAAAATACTCCCTCGCTATTTGGCCAGCGCCCCTTACGTTCCTGTAGTAAAGGATAGTTTAACGGTAGATGCTTCGGAAATCGGGATAAAAATAAACCCTGCGGGGAAGGTGATAGCATTACCCAACATCGCAGGCTTTGTAGGGGCGGATACGGTGGCTGCTGCCCTGGCGGCCGAGATGGATAGGGCAGAGGAATTAAAACTTTTGATCGACATAGGTACAAATGGAGAAATAGTGCTTGGGACGAAAGATAGGCTTTTTGCCTGCTCTACCGCAGCCGGTCCTGCCTTTGAAGGTGCTCATATATCCTGCGGGATGAGAGGAGCTACCGGGGCGATAGATCATATTACAGTTGGTGAGGATTATAAATACACTGTAATAGGAAACACTATGCCGGCAGGAATTTGCGGGTCCGGGTTGCTGGATGCGGTGGCAGAACTTTTAAAAATAGGTATAGTGGATAAAAAGGGAAGGATTTTAAGACCCGAGCAGATTACTAATGATATTGGAATGCGGTATAAAGAAAGGATCAGAAATATTAATGGAATACCATCCTTTATACTGGAAAACGAAACTTCTACGGGCAAACCGGTATACATAAATCAGAAGGATATTCGTGAACTTCAATTGGCAAAGGGAGCTATTGCAGCTGGAATCCAGGTTCTCTTAACATTATACGGGGCAAAAGTAGAAGATATTAAGGAAGTACTTCTCGCAGGGGCCTTCGGTAACTATTTAAAACCCGAAAGTGCATGCAAAATTGGGTTGATTCCCCACGAGCTGGAAGGAAAAATCAAAGGGATAGGTAATGCGGCAGGGGTAGGAGCAAAATTAGTCCTTTTATCCAAACGCGAGTTAGAAAGGGCAAAACAGCTTTCTAAAAAAATTAAGTATGTGGAACTAAGTGCGGTAAAGGAATTCAACAGCTTTTTCGCAAACAATATAGGATTCTGACAATATTAATAAAAATAGAAAAATAAAAAAATATTGACAAAAAGAAAGAAAAATGATAATTTTAAGATGTATATACATGTTATATATTTTATAGAAGGAAGGGATATTTATGATAATAATTGGAGAAAAAATAAACGGGACTATTCCATCGGTGGGACAGGCGATTCAAAACCGGGATGAAAATTTTATCCGGGATTTAGCAATAAGGCAGGCGGAAGCTGGTGCCGATTACATTGATGTTTGCGCCGGGACATCACCCGAGGAAGAACCGGATACCTTAAAATGGTTGATGGATATCGTGCAGGATGCGGTTGATAAACCCCTTTGCATCGACAGCCCCAATCCTAAGACCATAGAAGCGGTTTTCAAGTACGCTAAAAAGCCCGGGATTATAAATTCCGTATCGGGCGAAGGGAACAAATGTGAAATAATCTACCCCTTAATCCAGGGGACACCCTGGCAGGTAATAGCCCTTACCTGTGACGACAGGGGGATACCTTCCGATGTGAACACCCGGGTGGAGATATCAAAAGTGCTGGTAGAAAAAGCCCTGAAGTACGATATACAGCCGGAGAGAATACATATAGATCCTCTTGTAATATCGTTGCCCACGGATAATCAGTCTCTGCTGAAATTTGTTGAAACGATGAACATCATAAAGCAAATGTACCCAACGGTTAAGATAACTTCCGGTTTAAGCAATATTTCCTTTGGCATGCCTTACAGGAAAATAGTAAATATGTGCTTTTTAACCATTGCCGTTTTTTCCGGAATGGATTCGGCTATTATGGATCCGTGCAATAGAGACATGCTCGCGGCGGTACTGGCAACAGAGGCCCTTATCGGCAAAGATAGATACTGCAGGAAGTACAACAACGCTTACAGGAAGGGATTAATAGGAGTGAAAAAAGAGGGTTAAGGGATAAAATTAAAAGTACCTGTCGTCCCAGACGGCAGGTATTTTTAAATATTTAATTTAGCAAATAAAACCTAATTTTTAGAAGGGAAGCTTTATATGTATATTGATTGCCATATTCACATTGCATTGATGGGAGAACGCACAAAGGAATACCGCGACAGGATACTTATGGGAGATTTCTTTCCTTTACAGGAGGTTTTAAAAAAGTACAAAGATAAAAACATACTCTACTTGAGGGATGGAGGAGATAGATACGGCATATCTTTAAAGGCAAGGGAACTGGGTAAGGAGTTTGGAATGGTTCTAAAAACTCCTGTTTACGCCTTTTCAAAAAAGGGAAAATACGGTAATTTTCTCGGGATACCCATATCGGGGATGGACGATTTTAACAGAGAATTCAAAAACCTTCTCAAATTAAAACCGGATCATTTTAAACTAATTATATCCGGAATTGTGGATTTTAATTATCCCGACCGGGTTACCGAAGAGCTAAATTTTGCATTTGATGAGATATATTATATGATACAAAAAGCAAAAGACAAAAACCTCCGGGTAATGGTGCATGCGAATTCTTCAAAAGCGGTGCAAGCTGCGGTAAAAGCCGGAGCCGATACCGTAGAGCACGGATACTTTATTTCGAAGGAAGAGTTGTATTTAATGGCGGAAAATGATGTTATCTGGGTCCCCACTGTTTCACCGCTGGGAAACCTGATCGAAAAGGAAGATAAAAAATTTAAAAATCAGCTGGAAAATATAAGAAGGATTTATTTGAAACATATTGAAAATATAAAAGAGGCTTTTGAATTGGGTATAAAAGTAACTGTCGGGAGTGATGCGGGCACTTACGGTGTGGACCACGCAGATGGCTTTTTTAATGAAATACGGCATTTGAAAAATACAGGATTAGATGAAGCAAAGATAATGGACAAAGTTTTTAAAAACGGTATAAGGCTTTTTTTGTAAAAATCAGAGAAAAAAATTTTAAATAACAAGACTTTGAAGAAAAATCCGAAAAATGATATAATACCTGATAGGCAAAAAAATATGAGGAGTGTTTATATGGAAAGGCTGCTGGATAAGTCCATTGTGAAAGCGGTGGAGGAGCTCAATGAGGATAATGTACTTATGCTGGTAAAAAACTCCTTGGAACAGGGGGTAGATCCTTTCTATTTA
Source organism: Thermovenabulum gondwanense (assembly GCF_001601575.1). NCBI lineage: Bacteria > Bacillati > Bacillota > Clostridia > Thermosediminibacterales > Thermosediminibacteraceae > Thermovenabulum > Thermovenabulum gondwanense. The sequence goes on along the minus strand of NZ_LOHZ01000030.1, from coordinate 103,244 downwards.
TTGAACTTAGTGAAAAAAGGCATGGACAGGGTAGGCAGGCGATACGAAAATAAGGAGTATTATATTGCAGACCTTATTATGGCAGGTATTATATTTAAAGAGGTATTGAATATTATTAAAAACACCGATGTGTTCAAATACTCCCAGAAAATGTTCATGGGGAAAGTGGTTCTCGGCACGGTAAAAGGGGATTTGCACGATATAGGGAAGGAAATTTTCAAGGGGCTTATGGAGGCCAGCGGTTTTAACGTGATTGACCTGGGGGTAGATGTGCCCAAGGAAACATTTGTGAAGACCGTTGAGCTCTATAGGCCGGAAATAGTAGGCATGAGCAGCGTCCTCACCTTTACAGTAGATTCCATGAAGGATATAGTAGACGCACTGATTGAGGCGGATTTGCGGAAGGACGTGTTCGTAATTGCAGGAGGTAGTCATTTGAATCAGGAGTTATGCCGGTACATAGGCGCTGATTATTTTACTAATGATGCATTGAAAGGTGTAAAAAAGTGTAAGGAATGGATTGAAAAAATTAAGAATAAGGAGATGCAAAAATGAAGCTGCCGGTATATCTTAAAATTGCTGCAGATATTAGAGAAAAAATTTTAAAAGGGGAATTAAGACCGGGGGATGCGATATATTCCGAGCATGAATTGTGCCGGGAATACAATGCGAGCAGGATGACCGTAAGGAAAGGGCTTGCGATATTATTAAACGAAGGGTATATTTATTCCATTCAAGGCAAGGGAAATTACGTAAAGGAACCGGAACACGACAAATACGTGCTTTATTTCAATGAAATAAAAAGCATTACCGGAAAAGTAAACAATATGAAGCTGTTAAAGGCAGACATTATAAAGCCTCCCGTAGATATATGCAACCTTTTGCAGATTTCGGAAAGCAAAAATGTGGTTTTGATAGAAAGGCTGTTCTATGAGGACGACGAACCTGTGGCGTACGATAAAAAATTTTTGGTTTACTTTAAAGGTATGCCCATTATTGAAAAAGAATTAATATTTTACACCTTCCCCGAACTTGTTGCAAAAAGCTTTGATGTTTACACTATGAAAAAGGAGCTAACCATTTACGCTAAAATGCCCGATGAATTCCTCAAAGATAAGCTTAAAATCTCCGAGTTAATGCCACTGATGGTGGTAGAGCAAAAGCTTTACAATAAAGACAACAGGCCCGTAGGTTTCGGCACGGTATATTTTAGAGGAGATTATTTTAAATTATTTGCTCAGGCTTCGCTTTCGGATGATAATAATAAAAAATTAGTGAAAGAAAATTTTTTCTCTCCTTGAGGAGAGACTTTTTTATATTGAATCGGGGTTAAAAGTCAAGTAATATAAAACTAAATATATTTAGAAAGGGAGAACTGAAATGGAAAAAGATTTTATCCATAAACTGCCCGTAGCGATTACCGTATGCGATAAAGAAGGAAAAATAATTTATATGAATGAAAAGTCCTGCGAGACCTTTAAAGAAGACGGAGGGGAAGACCTTATAGGGGAAAATGTCCTGGACTGCCATCCCAAAGGTGCCAGGGAAAAATTAGAGCAAATGCTTTCCAAAGGGGAAAAAAACTGTTACACCATCGAAAAAAAGGGTGTAAAAAAATTAATTTATCAAACCCCCTGGTACGATGAAAAGGGAGAATATGCCGGCTTTGTGGAACTTTCTTTGGAAATTCCCTGGGACATGCCGCACTTTGTCAGGGGCTGAAAATGGGTAAAAAATCCTTTAAATTCGGGGTTGACAGAATAATTTTTTTATAGTAGTATTATATTTGCTTTTGCAAATTCCGAGCCATTAGCTCAGTCGGTAGAGCACCTGACTTTTAATCAGGGTGTCCCGCGTTCGATTCGCGGATGGCTCACCATTTTAAGTGGCCCCGTGGTCAAGTGGTTAAGACACCGCTCTTTCAAGGCGGTAACAGGGGTTCGACTCCCCTCGGGGTCACCATTTTGTATTGGTGTTAAAACCTGATAATATTGACTTAAAAAAATTATCTGATATAATTATCTTTAGAAAAATTAAACGGGCGGAAGTAGCTCAGCGGTAGAGCATCGGCTTCCCAAGCCGAGGGTCGCGGGTTCGAATCCCGTTTTCCGCTCCAATAAGGAAAATAAAGGGTTCTGGTGATCGGCACCGGAACCCTTTTTTGATACTTAGTGAAAAGTCTTTTGACTTTTAAAAATCTAATTTTTTATCGTTTGAGTCCCATCGAATTAAATATCAGCATTAAGATATTAAATTAAAAGGCACGTTTTATGTGTTAAAAGGTGGACAATCATTTAAAAAGCGCTTTAAGGTAAAAATAATTCTCACTAAGGATGAGGATTTTTTTATGCCTCTATTTAGGACATAAAACCTTCACAAAAAAATCAAAAATCAACGGGGAAACTTCATAGTTTCATAAAAAATAAGTGATAAAGTGTAGATAGTAAAAAGGAGGGACATTTTCTATGATGTGTATTTTATTTTTGTTAGTCATCGCCTTTATATTATTAAACTCTAAGGGAATTTTTGAAAGATTTGACAGGTTTGATAAAAATAATGCCTTAGCCCTTTTAAACGAAAAATACGCAAAGGGCGAAATATCCGATGATGAATACGAAAAAAGAAAAAAAATATTAAGCACATAGGAGGGATTTATTATGTGGAGAGGATGCGGTTTTTTTGGATACGGCCCCAATTTTATCGGTAGAGGCGGTTTTGACCTGTTCCCGTACTGGTATATAATGCTCGGAGTTAAGGTGGTAATAGGCATAGCTTTTATCTTTGCGGCTATTTATTTGGCGAAACTTTTATTAAATAAAACCTATGCCAAAGGTATTTCAAGTGCAGCACTGGAAATATTGAACGAAAGATATGCCAAAGGGGAAATCGACGAACAGGAATACATCAGCAGAAAGAAAAAAATTCTCGGTTATTAACTGAAAAAGAATGAATTTTAACAGGGTGGACATTTAAAAGTTCTACCCTTTATTTTTTTTTTTTGATATAAATTTTTTCCAAAACAAATTCAAAAAATAATATAAAAAAATATTTCAGGAAAATTAATTTATTAGCAGGAATTTGAGATTTTATAGAGAATACTTATTTAGTAAATATACTCATCAGTGATGAGGAGGTAAAAAATGAAGGATCCCTATAAAGAGGGAATGTTCAAAAACAATCCCTATGCAAAAAAAAAGCCCGTTAAGGGTATCATAAAAGTAGTATTGGATGGAATTTACGATGAAAGGGGGTTAAATTTAATAGTTCAACCCTCCAGGTGTTTGTTAAAAAACGAAATTCACGAACTTATTCTAACTACCGAAGAAGTAAAACCCGGGGACGGAGTAAATAAAATCGCTTACTTGGGTTTTTTTGAGGTAACGGAAGGATCGGTGGCAGTATACGGAGATCCGGTCAAGATAGGTGGAAAACAGGTGGGAGTTATTGCCGGATACGATGAAACCCATTTCCCCAACCACTACAACATCGTGGTGAAGGGAACGGAGCTTTTATCGGGCAAGGATAGACTTTTGGAACTGGATATGGAAGTGGAGATTGGATAATAAGTTTTTTAACATAAATAATAAATTAAAAGGAGGACTTAGTATGCCAAAGTTTAAGAAAAAGTTTGAAATGTACCGTCACCTTCAAATGAATATTCCCAATATCTATGCAGAGGCGAGAAAAGCAGCCGATGAAATAGGTATCCCTGCGGAACTTCGCGGGAAATTCGGCCTTACGGGTGCTATTTCCGGATGCCCCTCTCCTTTAACCAAAAAGGTCAGGGAAGCTCTGGATAAGGGAAGCACCGAGGTTATACCCTTAGCCAAGCTTGTAGATGAAATAAGGTCTATTGTAAAGGATGTTTACGGAGATGAGTACGATGCAGCCCCGATTAACACCTGTGAAGCAGGGCTCTGGGTTACCTTCGACACCCTTTTCACACCCCCCATGCAGGGAAGAGGGGATAACTATTTAACCAGGTACATCATACCCTATGAAAAGCACCTGCATCATCACGGAGGTTATGGAAGGCCCTTCCCGCCAAAATTCAAGGATATTCTCGCCGACAGGGGTTGCACCGCTGGAGAGCTGGGATTTTACGGCAAAAGGCAGAATAACCTGAGTGAATACATCGTTCCCTTAGTAGGAGCCGACTATTCCGTTCACGGAATTAAGTACCATCCGGTCATACTCCTTACAAAAGTAGATCCCGAAGCCTCCGCCAAAAAGATCAAGGTCGTAGCGGAAAGACATTGCACCATGCTTTCGGGTATTACATCCTTGGGATACGATACCCCGGGATACGGCTACGGTGTAAAAGACCCGGATGGCACGCCGGTGCTCCAGAAGAGACTGGCAGAAATAGCCCATGAATACGATGTACCTTATGTCATCGATAACGCCTGGGGCGTACCTTTTGTAGGTCACGATATAAGAAAGAGCGGTGCGGATGTGGTAATTTACAGCATGGACAAAGCCAGCGAATCCACCACCGCAGGTTTAATAATAGGTAAAGAGGATGTAATGGTGCAGATAAGAAGGGCCTTGGGATATCACGGCGACAGGTATGGCACCACCGCCTCTTACGGAAAAGCGGCATACGTCACCAACGACCCCGGCAAGGAAGCACTGCTCGGAGTGATAGAAGCGTTAAAAGAGTTAAGGGACAATCCCGAAGCCCTTACCAAACCCGTCGATGACCTTTACGAAGTCGTTGTAGAAGAATTCGAACAAATTCATCCCAAGATAAAGAAAGGGCTTATCATTACCAAATCCTACAACAGCAGGGCGGTAGAAGTAAACTACGAGAACACATGGACAAAGGATGAACTGGGACTCCCCATATTCTCCATAGAGGATATGTACGCCGGCTCCAATATATTCCAGAGCGGTGTGTCTCAGATGGGCGTAATACCCACCGTCGCCTATGATGCCAACATCTTCATTTCTCCCGGACTTGGAACGACGGATGAAGACGGCCAGCTCATTAAGGACAATGCTAGATTCGCGGTCAGGGCTCTGGTAAAACTTATGGAGATAGTTGCAAAATACAGCGGTTATCTCGACTAAGAAGGAGTATAAATTATGGCTGGAGTAAAAAGGAAGGTCCTTCTTGCTCCGCTTGACCCGGTCCACGATATAGGCCTTAAAGTAATTAAGAGGGGGCTGGAGAAGGCAGGTCACGAAACCATTCTCCTCCCCCCTGACCTTACTCATGAGGAAGTAATAAAGGCTATAATAGAAAACGATGTGGATGTGGTTCTTATAAGCAGAACCCTGGGTTACGGAGTTGCCGAACTGCTCGCCCGATTTATCGACTTGACCGAGGCAGCAGGCATCAGGGAAAAAGTAAAAATCGGTATAGGAGGCATGGCGATTAAACCTGAACTTGCTGCGGAACTGGGTTTTGATGCGGGATTTGGTCCCGGAACCACCGTGGAAGAAGCGATTGCTTTTGTAGAGGGCAGGGAATACGTGCCCGTAAATTACACCCAGGAGAAGCAAAAGGTAGATATCACCGAAGGTTACACCTATGCTTTTAAAAACAAAAACATTGAAAGCCTGCTTCTTAAGATAACCGATGGTATCTTAGATTACGTTAAAGGCCTTTCTACCCCCGGTATTAAAAGGGCACAGATCCGGGAGAAAATCCTTGAGGAAAAGGATGAAAAAACAAAGGATGTTCTTCGCAGGGAATACGCTTCTTACTGTGATGAGATGATAAAAGCCTTTTACGAAAAAGGCAACTTAAAGAGCAAAACCCGTTTTCTGACACAGAAAGAAATAGCCTCCTTAAAGGATTACGTACAAAGAACCAATGAAAATCTCCAAATTACCAGGCTGCAGCATATAAAGGAAAACCCGGTGGTTTTTGCCCAGTACGGCACCGGCTGCCCCTTTATGGATATTGCCCATATAAAGGTGTGTGAAGCCTGGGGGGCGGATGGAGTTGTACACTTTGACCCTTCCTGGGGAGCGAGAACCGAAGGGTTTTACGAGGGATATATCACCCATGAGGAAGACGGCTCGGTAATTACTTACGAGAATTTAAAAGGAATTAAGGACTCGCTTTTACCCTCCACTCTCTGGCAGGTAAGGGCTCACAGGGGTTTGAACACTCCGGAAACCGTACTTTTGGCGGGTAAAATCGGCGCCGACCTCACCAAAATTAACATTGCCTACGGGTCGCTGGGAGGCGGTACCGATCCCGAAAGGCTGACGGTTGATGCGGTAGAGGCGATAAGATACGCTGCAAGATTTAACATGCCCTTTGATGTGGTGACCAACGAAGAGCTCTGCGGAGTGCCCGCCTTCAAAGCCTTTGCCGGCATGCTCATAACGGTGATGCTGGGCATAAGACTCGGGGCAAAGCCAATCCTTCAACCGCTCTTTTGCTATTCTCCCGAAGTTATGATAAACGGCAGAATGGAAAATAACTACGTGGATTTCAATGCGGCAAAAATTATTGCTTTGAGGAATATAATCGATGCACCCATATGGTGCGGTGCACCCATAGGTTTTCTCACTCAGACCGAAGACAGGGTGCAGTCTTCTCTGAGCACAGCCCTTCATGCATCCTTGGCCTCTTCCTTGGGAGTTGATGCCATTACCATTGCTTCTGCCGACGAAGCGTATTCGGGAGGGCCAATTTCCGCAGCATCGAGGGTTGATACCCTCCGAGCTGTCCAGGCTTCCTTCAGGTTTTTTGGAAACTGCAGTATAGCACCTTCGGATAATGCTGAAAAATGGGCCCGGGAGTTAATTGAAGGTATAGAAAGGGTGCTTTACCGGGTTTCCACGGCGGAAAGCTTTGTTAAAGCTTTATACGACGGGGTGATGGGAAGCAGAGAAGATGGCGCCTATCCCGGCAGGGCCGGTCAAAATTCAACCTTTCGGTAAAATCACCGAAAGGTTTTTTATTATTTAAGGTTTTATAAAAGGAATAATGAAATTAAGGGGGAATATAATTAAGTAATATAAAATTTAAATATAGGAGAGGTTTTGATGAAAAAAAGACAACTATTTTTTATATCTCTGATCGTAATTATTTTACTTTTTGCGCTTGGCTGTTATTTCTTTTTTTCATCAAGGCAGCCCGGCCGGGAGGCTCTACCCTCTGTTAACGACATACCAAGATACGAAATTGAAGGTGAATTTTTTCCGGATTCGGGGGTTTTTTCCGGAAAGGAAATGGTATATTATAAAAATAACGAAGGGGAGCCTTTAAAGGAGCTTTTTTTTCATATTTACCCCAATGCCTTTAACAAAAAAGAGACGGCTCCTTTTACCGCTGAAGAATTCGAACTGGCCTATCCCGAGGGTTTTTCCTGGGGAGGAATTGCCATTACCAAAGTTTTATTGGATGGCGTGCCCGCTGTTTTTAAAACCGAGGGAACCATCCTTGCGGTGAATTTGAACGGAGAATTAAATCCCGACCGGGAAGTAAAGGTATACATAGAGTTTAAAATAAAACTTCCAAAAAGTCCCGGCCGTTTTGGATATTTCAAGGATACGTACAATTTCGGCAACTGGTACCCAATCCTTTGCGTTTATGATAAAGAGGGCTGGCACAAAGACCCCTATTATAAAATAGGCGATCCCTTTTACAGCGACATAGCCTATTATAATTTCACCCTTTACGCACCCTCGGAGTACATTCTGGCAACAACGGGAGAGATAGTGGAGCAAAAGGAAGAAAGGGGCAAAAAGAAATGGGTTGTTAAAACCGGTCCCGTAAGAGACTTTGCCTTTGTAATGAGCAAAGAATTTAAAATTAAGGAGGCGTATGCGGGAAAGACCAGGGTAATTTCTTATTATTTTAAAGAAGATGAGGAAAACGGTAAGAAAGCCTTAGAGGCCGCCAGAAAGGCAATAAACTATTTCAGCGAAGCTTTTGGCCCATATATATACAGCACCTATTCCGTTGTGGCTGCGGATTTTTACATGGGTGGGATGGAATACCCAAATCTGGTTCTTATAGATAGAAACCTTTATAAGGACGGGCTCATGCTGGAATACGTAATAGCCCACGAGACGGCCCACCAGTGGTGGTACGGAATGGTAGGAAACGATGAAATAAAGGAACCCTGGCTGGATGAAGCTGTTACGGAATACTCCACAATACTTTATTTTGAAAAGCACTACGGAAAAAGGCAGGGTTCGGAAATTTACGAGAATTTCATCCTGAACCCTTATAAATTTTACCAGATGGCCAGAAATACCGGGCCAATTATGCGACACCTGAGCGAGTTTAACGACTGGAGGGAATACGATGCAGCAGTATATAAAAAAGGGGCTATTATGCTTAAGGAGCTGGAAAAAAGAATAAGCAAGCCCAAAATGATAAAAGCCTTGAATGTCTATTATCACCGAAATTTTTTGAGGAATTCAACGGTCGAGGAATTTATCAGGGCAATAAACGATACTACGGGTACGGATTTCAGGGAGTTGATTTTTAAAATGCTAAGAGAAGAAAAGGAATTAAATCTTGCTGCATGACTTTTTTAAAAGGGGGTAATTTTTTGAAAGTAAGAAGCAACAAGGGGCTTTTTCTTGCGATCCTGGGGACGGTGTTTTTTAGCACAAGCCCCGTTCTGACCAGGATGGTACACAAAATACCTTCCCAGGAAATAGCTTTTTTCAGGATGCTCTTAGGGTCCCTCTTCATATTTACCGCTTCCAGGATTTCCGGGGTAGATCTCACGCTGCAGAAAAGGGATATTGTAAAGTTTGGATTTTACGGAATCATTACCGCCCTGCATTTTCTTTTCTACATAGAGTCGGTGATGTATACGACCATTGCCCACTCCTTGAGCCTTGTATATACTGCGCCCATAATGATTACCCTGCTTTCGGGAATTATTTTAAAAGAAAAGATACCGAGAAAAAAATACTTGGGTATACTGGTGGTTATCTTAGGAGTGGTTATCCTTGCGGGCTTTGAACCGGTGCTGACGAAAAAGATGATCCTGGGGGACGTTTTTGCCCTTTTATCCGCTTTTTGTTTAGCCCTTTATTCCATAGCGGGAAGAAGGGAGAGGGATGCCTATCCCCTTTTAAAATACGTTTTCTGGGTCTACTTTTTATCAGCCCTGTTTTTATTTTTACTTTCCCTCAGGAATTTTGTAATGCCCTCCGCGTTGAGCCAGTGGATTCCTTTGGTACTTCTGGGGCTGTTACCAACCACCTTAGGGCACACTTTGTATAATGCGGGACTCAGGTATATCCATCCCACCTACGCAAACCTCATTTCCACCCAGGAAGTAACGGGAGGGATAATCCTCGGCATATTATTATTAGGGGAGGTACCTTCTCTGAATTCAATAATAGGGATTCTTGTGATGTTCGCCGGGCTTTACTGGGTTCTTTCCGATGTTGGATAAAAAAAGAATTTGATTTAGAAGGAAAAATATGATATATGTAGAAATATAAATATTACAAAAGGATTACATTTTTGTTACAAACTGTGTAAGAAAGGAGTGGGGGGATGAGGTTAAGGGTCCCTTCCGGGTGGAAAGGCAAAAATCCCATTTTTTTTATTACACCACTGGTGATCTTTTTGCTGGTGGCGGTAGCTTCATTAAGAAGCGGAGCGTACATAATTACCTGTAACGGTCAGGAACTGGGCGGCGTAAAGGATAAAGCGATGCTGGAAAAGGCAAAACAAAAGCTTACCGAAAAGTACAGAGGAACCTACGGCAGCGATATAATAGTTGAAGGGGAATTTACTTTCCTACCTCTGAGGAAGGAAAATGTCCAATTTTTAAATGAAGAAGAATTGGCTTCTAAAATTGAAAAAAGCGCAAGCCTTAAAGCCAAGGCTGTTGCTATAAATATCAACGGCAAGGATGTAGCCTTTGCCAAAAACCAGGAGGCGGCTCGGCAAATCCTTGAGGATGTTAAAAAATATTACGTGGATATGGTACCCGGTGAACTTGTGAAGGTGGAATCACCGGATGCGATTAAATTAGAAGAAAAGGCAGTGGAATTGGAAAAAATTCTGGGGGATACTGAATTAAAGCAGCTGTTAATAAACGGAACCCCGGAATTTAAAGAATACAAAGTGGCTCAGGGAGATACCCTGTGGGGTATAGCAAAGAAAAACGGAGTATCGCTGGAAAAACTGGTGGAAGCAAACCCCCATTTGAAATCGGCAGACCGCCTTTCGCCCGGAGATAAAATTTACTTGGAGGAGAAAAAACCCCTGCTCAACTTTACCGTAGTAAAGAAAGTTACTTATCAAAAGGCAATTCCCTACAATACAGTAGTGGAAAAGGACAGTTCCATGTGGAAGTGGGATCAGAAGGTTAAGACCGAGGGCAGGGAAGGTTTAAAAGAATTAGCTTCCCAGGTTATATATAAAAACGGAGTTAAAGTAGATGAGCAGGTTCTGGGAGAAAAAATAATCAGGGAACCCGTGACAAAGGTTGTGGTAAGGGGGACAAAAAGCGAGGTAGCTTTCCGCGGCAGCGGCCGGTTCCTATGGCCGATAACGGGCAACATCACTTCTCCCTACGGCAAAAGAGGCCGTGATTACCATGAGGGAATAGATATAGGAGCTCCCTACGGATCACCGGTGGCAGCTTCCAACAGCGGCGTTGTGGTCTTTGCCGGAAGAAACGGAGCCTACGGAAATTTTATAATAATAGACCACGGCGGTGGAATTCAAACCTATTACGCCCATCTGAGCAAGATAATGGTATCGGAAGGGCAGAGGGTAGAGAAGGGAAGCGTCATAGGGAGGGTGGGGAGCACCGGGAGGTCTACCGGACCTCATCTGCACTTTGAAGTGAGGGTTAACGGAGCTACCAAAAACCCTATTACCTATCTGAACAAGTAGTAAATTTAAAGTATAAAGTAAAGCCTGGCAGGGAAATTCCCTGCTTTTATTTTGGAAAAATTTTTAAGGGAGGCAAAAGTATGCTTGAAGCACTGGTAATAGGACCGAGAGGTAAGATGGGAAGGCTTATCGTGAAATCCCTGGATGCGGCAAAAAATGCCAGGATAGCCGGGGCTCTGGCACCGAAAGGGGCGGAATATGTGGGCAAGGATGTGGGACTTTTATGTGGATTGGGGAAGGAAATAGGTGTTAAGGTGACGGACGACCCGGAAAGCGCTGTAAGGGACTGCAATGCGGTGATAGACTTTACATTTCCGGAAGTTTCTATAGAAGTACTGAAGTATGCGGTAAAATACAAAAAGGCGCTGGTTTGCGGGACAACCGGCTTTAAAAAGGAACAAAGGGAAGAATTTTTAAAGGCATCCGAAGTGATACCCATCGTATTTGCAGGAAATACCTCTATTTTAATCAATCACGTATACAGGATACTGGAATATTTAGCAAAAAATGTGGGTGAATTTGCGGATATCGACATAGTGGAGATGCACGACAGGTATAAAAAGGATGCGCCCAGCGGAACATCCCTCGAGATGCGGGAGGTTCTTAAGAGAATTCTACCCGAAAAAAACGTAAATATTCACTCTATCAGGGGTGGGGATGTGCCCAGCACCCACAGGATAATATTTAATTTGCCCGGGGAGAGGTTAGAGCTGACCCATCACGCCACCACCTTTCAATGTTTTGCCGAGGGTGCGGTTAGGGCGGCAGAATTCCTGCTCTCAAAGGAAAAAGGTTTTTACACTATGAAAGATGTGTACGGTATATCCTGATGGAAAAAATAAGAATTGGTTTTAGGAAGGGAAAACGTTATAAATGGCGAATATAAATTAAAGAGGTGGTGGTCTTGAAAAATAAAATCCTGGTGGTTGATGACGAAAAACCGATTGTGGATATTTTAAAATACAACCTTTCCAAGGAAGGCTACGAGGTAGTTGCCGCCTTTGACGGAGAAGAAGCCGTGGAAATAGCTTTTTCTGAAAAGCCCGACCTGATACTTCTTGACATAATGCTGCCCAAAAAGGACGGTTTTACCGTTTGCAAAACCCTGAGGGAAAAGATGACATGCCCTATTATCATGCTTACGGCAAAGGGCGAAGAAGTTGACAAGGTTCTCGGCCTTGAGCTGGGGGCTGATGATTATGTCACCAAGCCTTTCAGCATGCGGGAACTTTTAGCAAGGATTAGAGCCAACCTGAGGAGAATTAGTTTGAATGGCGATGAGAGCTCAAAAAAGGTCATCCGGGTTCAGGACCTGGAAATTGACCTCACCAGTTTTCTGGTAAGGAAAAAAGGAGAACCGGTAGAACTGACCTTCAGGGAATTTGAACTTCTTAAATTTCTTGCCAACCAGCCCGGAGTGGTTTTTACAAGGGAAAAACTGCTGGAAGAGGTTTGGGGTTACGAATACTACGGAGATGTTAGGACCGTGGATGTTACCATCAGACGGTTGAGGGAAAAAATTGAAGATGATCCCTCCGACCCAAAATACATAATTACCAAAAGGGGTATTGGATACTATTTTGTAAAATAAAATGGGGGATCCCTTTTGTTTAAAAGTATACAGATGAAACTTGTAACTATATACATACTTTTAATACTCCTTGCCATGGAAGTGGTGGGTGTATATCTTTTACAATCTTTAGAAAGATATCATATAAAGAACTTCTCTACCTATTTGAACGGGCAGGCCCAGATAATCTCCAACCTTCTTTCAAGATACTTAGTAGAAGAGAAGAAGGTAGACGAGATTCAGGTGATTGTGGAAGGATATATAAAACAGATTTCCCCAACTGTAGAGTGTATGCTGGTTCTCGACGACAAATCTACGGTGCTGGCATCCACTAATGAGGAGATTTACCCGAGGGGTAAAAAGATACTCCAGCCGGAGTTGATAAAGGCTTCCTTCGGCCAGGTGGGAGAGGAAATACGGCTGGATTCTTCCAAGGGAAGGTACGATTATCTGGCATATCCCATAAAGGAAAATAACCGGGTGGTGGGGATAGTATATCTAATTTCTCCCATGGAGAGCATTTACGAAACATTGAGCGAAATAAAAACCATACTATTTACGGCCACCTTGATAGCCCTTTTAATTACCGGAGTGCTGGGGTATTCCCTATCAAAAACTATAACCGGGCCAATTCAGGAGGTCACCAACAAGGCAGCCCTTCTTGCCGAGGGGAATTTTGACCAGAAGATAGAAGTAAAATCCAAGGACGAAGTGGGAAAACTCACCGAGATGTTCAACTTCCTGGCGGGAAGGCTTAAGGAAACCTTGGAGCAGATATCCGAAGAAAAAAATAAGATGGAGGCCATATTTAAAAATATGGCGGATGGCGTAATCGCCCTTGATAAAGAGGGGGAGGTAATATACGTAAACCCCGCCGCCTTTAAACTGCTCGAGGTGGAAGAAGGCAATTCCTACCGGGTCTTAGGGAAAAAATTAAAGGAAGAACTGAAGATAGACATTAAGGAAGAAATAAAATCCCAGAAGGATTTTATGGCAAAAATTAACGATTCGATTTTGAAAGTAATCATTGCTCCGATGAAAAGGGAAGAGAAAACCGCAGGGTTTATACTTATCCTTCACGATATTACAAAGGAACAGAAGTTAGAAGAAATGAGAAGGGAATTCGTGGCAAACGTGTCCCACGAACTCAGGACGCCCCTTACCACCATAAAAAGCTATACCGAAACCCTTCTGGATGGGGCTTTAAATGATGAGGAAGTTTCAATGCAGTTTTTGAATGTAATTAACGAGGAAACCGACAGGATGACCCGCATCGTAAACGATCTTCTCGAATTATCCCGGCTCGACAACAAAGAGGCGCGTTTTAATAAAAAGGCTATAAATCTTTCGAAGGTTTTAGCCGCTGCCGTATCAAAAATGAAGGTTAATGCTAAGAAAAAGGGAATTACGATTTGCGAAAACGTAAAAGAGGATTTGCCTCTCTGCTATGCCGATGCGGATAAAATGGAGCAGGTTTTTCAAAATATCCTCTCCAATGCCATAAAATACACTCCTGAAGGTGGAAATATAACGGTAAACCTCTGGTGCGAAAGCAATTTCGTAATAACTTCCATCAAGGATACGGGCATAGGTATACCCCGGGAGGACCTGCCCCGTATTTTTGAAAGATTTTACCGGGTGGATAAGACGAGAAGCAGGGAATTTGGCGGAACCGGCCTTGGCCTTTCTATCGCAAAGGAAATAGTAAAGGCCCATGAGGGAGAAATAGAAATAAAAAGCGAACTCGGCGAAGGAACGGAGGTTACGGTAAAAATCCCCTGTATAGTGTAATTTAAAATTAATTTGCGTGTAATATAAATGTAATAAAAATAGATTAAACTAATAGTAGAAATATATATAAAAGGGTGTTTTTTATGAAGAGAATCGGGATCGCTCTAATTTTGGTGCTGATGATGTTGTTTTTGTTTACCACTCTTGCATCGGCCGAAGAAAATTTCATAATTTTTAAGCCCGAAAAGGATTCTACATCGGAAAAAGTTTTACCAATCTCCGGACAAACGGAGCCCGACTCGGTTATCGTAGTTTTCCTGAATGGGGAAAAGAAGGATGAAATTACGGTTGGTGCATCGGGCATTTTTGCTACTCAGTTAGAGCTAACGGAAGGGGTCAACAGGATTAGCTTTAAGGTTACCTTCCCCTCGGGAATCACCAAAACCTTTACAAAAAAGATCCTGCTAATTAACGAAGATCAGATGAGTACCAGTATTTTACAATTGATAAAAGCAATACTTATTTTAAAATAAAGGCGGTGCTTATGTGAAGAAAGACGGATTTAATTTCCTCGTTCTCCTTCTTCTTGTATGCACCAGCCTTTTTCTTTCTTATATGACCTGGTCGCAAATATCCAGCGGCCCTGTCAAAAAAAGCTTTGAACTCATTGAAAACAGGCCTGTAGACTTAGAAGAGTTTTTAAAACCTTCTCAGGTAATTGTGAGCTTTGGCCAGAATACACATACGGTGTTAAATCAGGAAAACCCCTATTTTGAAGAAACATGGGGGTATTTAAAATCCTTTACCAGTAAAATAAATTCTTCGGTTAGCGTAACCGGCACTGCGAATACCGATAAATCTCTACAAAAAAGAGGAATCGAATTTGTATTTGACAGCTCCCTCCCTTATTCTCTTTTAAAGACCCTGTTGAACTTAAATGTGGACACACCGGTACTGAAAGAAGACCAGAGGATAGTTTCGGTGGTGCTGGCGGAAGAGGATGGCCTTTCGGTGTTTTTAAAAGGGGAATCGGGAGAATTATTTAAAATAGGCAGTACAAAGGAATACGGGGAATTTACCTCCATTGTTACAAGGATTAAAGAGGCTAAAACCCCTCTGTATACCCTTCTTCCAAAGACAAACCTTTATATTAAAATATCTAAGGACATTTACATTCCCCTGGATAATCTTCAGTTACCCGTTTACTCCGTAAAATCTGCTAAAAATAACCTGCAAAACATAGCACCAAAGTTTTTTCCGGATTTTACCCTGGCAAGAAAAATAGAAGAAAAGGATGGGGCTATAATTTTCACCGATGGCACGAGAGGGCTGAGAATATTCCCAAAGGGCGGTCTTGAATTTACAAGGCCTCTTTTCAAAGAACAGAAAACTAAAGGAAATTTTAAGGATTCCCTCACCAATGCGGCTAATTTCATTGCCTCCCACGGGGGATTTCCCAAAAGTGCCTACCTCAGCTCTTATAAGATAAACAACCAGTCATTCACCTTTGTATTTCGAGAAAGGCTGAACGGCTTACCCTTGATAAAATCTAAGGATTACCTTGTGGTAACGGTGGAGGATAATCAGGTAACCTACTACTATAGATGGCTTAAGGAAGGAGAAAAGATCGAAGAAAGGATAACCGCGGTTTCGCCCATTAAAGCCATTGACATGGCAGTTGGTACAAAAAAAATAAAGGAAATATACGACCTGTATTTGGCTTATGTGGAAAAGGACGGTTTTTACTTGCCCGTATGGGTTATAAAAACTGACAAAGGGGAATTTTATGTAGATGCGAGAAACGCCTCGGAAATAACGCTAACGCCCTCCGGAGATGATGTTTGATGGACTGGAAAAAAGCCATAACGATACTTGCAGTCTCCTTTTTTTTGGTGAATCTTTTTATGGCGGCAAACCTTTATATGAGGGATGTCATAAATGAAAGGATTTCGGGTTTTAACACGTCTTTGGAGGTAATGAATCTTCTTAAAGAAAAGGGGATTTCCGTAAAAGGAAGCCTTCCCTCTAAAGGGCAGGATGCCTGGTGGCTGGAGGTAGAGCCCCGGGAAAATATAATGATGGAGGGTTACAGCCGCGAAGTAGAACGGGGTTTCTGGAATATGGATGCAGCTGAGGTAAGGAAAATAGCCCGGAACTTCGTCCAGGAAAAGGTAGGTATGCCTTCCGATGCACGGTTTTTCAAGCAGGAATTCGACAGGGAACTTAAAGAATACCGGGTGGATTTTCTGCAGGTGTACAGGGATATACCCATTTACAACAGCTATATTAAAGTGAGGATAAGGGCGGATGGCAGGATATTAGTAGAAAAAAACTGGTTGAAAATAGAAGGATTTAAAGGCAAAAAAAGGGAAGTCGTTTTACCCGTTGTAGCCCTGCTGAAGGTGGCGGAACTGAAGGGAAGGGATAAACCGATATTTGTAACCAGCATAAAAGAGGGATATTTTTCAAAACCGGTGAATGGCGAAAAATGGCAGATTCCTCCGGTATGGAGGGTGGAACTGGATGATGGCGAAGTTTTCTACATAAACGCATTTACGGGGGAGCGGGAATAAAAAATTTTTGCACCGAAGGGTGCTTTTTTATTTTGCCTTTTTTTAATTTTTTAATATAATAATAGAAAATATAAAAAACTAAAGGAGAGTTTTTATGGGCAAAAGGGTGGTTAGTTTACCTTATGGTAGAAAGACAATGGAATTTGAGATTGAAGAAGAAAATATTCTGGGAGTGATTGAGGGCAAAAAATTCGATATTATCCCGAACGAGGAAGAAGAGATAAAAAAAGCCCTGAAATCTCCGATAAAATCAAAACCCCTGAAAGCAATGGTGAAAGAAGGGATGAGGGTTGTTATTATCGCCAGCGATATCACCCGGGTGGCGAAAAATGATGTGGTGGTTCCCCTTTTGCTGGACGAACTGAACGAGGCTGGAATCCCCGATGAAAATATTACAATTATCACCGCCACGGGAACCCACAGAAAGCACGAAGAAAAAGAGCTTAGGGCGCTTTTCAAAAGCGCTTACGGCAGGGTAAAAATAATAGACCACGATGCCCGGGATGAAAGGAATCTGGCGTACTTGGGCAGGACTTCCAGGGGTACGGAAATATACATAAATAAGAGGGTATTCGATGCCGATTTCATAATATTAACCGGAGCCATCAGCTATCATTTTATGGCTGGATTCAGCGGGGGAAGAAAAAGTATATGCCCGGGGGTATCGGGCTACAAAACAATACAGATAAACCACAAGCTCATGTTGAATCCTGACGAAGAAAAAGGGGGCATACACCCCGGCGTAGGCCATGGCAGGATAAAAGGCAATCCCATGGCGGAGGATTTAGAGGAGATCTGCGACAGGGTGAAACCCGATTTTGTAATAAACGTCATTTTGGACGATGGGGGCAATCTGGTAAAGGTGGTTGCCGGTGACTGTAAGGAGGCGTTTTATGAAGGGTGCGGCCTGGCGGAATCCCTTTTCAGCGCAAGGGTTCAAACTAAAGCGGATGTTTTGTTCCTTTCCTGCGGCGGATTTCCAAAGGACATCGACTTTTATCAGGCAACGAAAGCTGTGGAAAACTGGCTGAATGCGGCAAAAGATGGAGGTTATATAGTATTATCGGCGGAATGCCCCGATGGGATAGGCCATGAGGGATTTTACGAAATTATAATCCGCTACGGTAACAGGAAAGAAAGAGAGCAAGCCCTGAGGGAAGATTTCAGCATAGCGAGGGCGGTAGGTTACATCCTCACCCTGGGGCTTGAAAAGATAAATATCATTTTGGTTTCATCAATGGAAGAAAAACTGGTCAGGGAGATGGGCATGATACCCGCTCACGATTTGAACGATGCGGTTAATTATTTATATAAAAATTTTAAGTCCGATTTTAAAGCCTATGTTGTACCCCATGCTTCGACAATTGTTCCCTTTTTGGAAAATAATGATGAAATATTTCCCGGGAAATAAAATATTGCGATTATAAGGGGGGATTTTTTTGAAAAGTGTGGTCTATTTTGCCGATGCCCGGGCAAAGGAGTACGATTACAGGTACAGCTTCGTGGCAAAATTCGAGGAAATTTTGAACAGGATAGACTTTGCCTCGTTTATTAACAAGGACGACTACGTAGCCATTAAAACCCACTTCGGGTCCTACGGTGCCCATAGAATAGTAAGGCCTGTGTTCCTGAGAAAAATTGTGGAAAAAGTAAAAACGGCAGGCGGCAAACCCTTTGTTACCGACACGGTGAGGATACCGGGCCTGGAGTATCTTGAAGTAGCCAATATGGAGGGGATAAACCACCTCTCGGTAGGGGCTCCGGTAATCCTTGCGGACGGAATTTTCGGCAGGGATCAAATAAGGGTAAAATCCGGTCCCATATTAAAAGATGTGGGCGTAGCTTCTGCCATTTATTATGCCCCTGCCATGATAGTGGTGTCCCACTGTAAAGGACATATCGGCTCCGGCTACGGAGGAGCTATAAAAAATCTGGGTATGGGAGGTATAAGCTGTAAGGATCACTGCGGCAGGGGCGAAAGGGGAAGGATTCATTTTTATGAAAACAAGCATTTGATCTGGCTTAAGGAAAAGTGCATTAAATGTTTTAGCTGTATAAATGTCTGTCCCCATAAGGCTATAAGGTTTGAGGGCGATGATCTCATTATAGATAAAAGCATATGTGTAAAATGTGCCCGGTGCGCGAGGGTTTGCAAAGAAAAAGCCTTAGAGGTGCCTATAGATGAGGAAACCTTTCAAAAAGGGCTTGCCGAAGCCGCCTATGCGGTAATCTCCACCTTTGAAAAAGGAAGGATACTCTACGTTAATTTTATTACCGAAGTTCAGCCCGAATGCGATTGTATGCCCATGGCCGATACTCCGCTTATACAGGATCAGGGTGTACTGGTTTCCTTCGACATTGTAGCGGTGGAACAGGCCTCGCTGGATTTAATTAACGGTGCGGATCCCCTCCCTCAGTCTAAAGCATCGGATAAAAGCGTCAAAAAGGGGGAAAATATTTTAAAGAAAGTTACGGGAAAGGATGCCCAGCTTCAAATTGATGCAGCCTTTGAACTCGGCCTTGGAAGCAGGGAATACGAACTTATCGAAATAAAGGAAAAAACCACATGAAAGTTTTTTGAGGAGGGGTACGTACGGTAAAAAATGCAAAAACCCTTGTGGCTATAATCCTGATAAGTGCATTAATAGGAGCGGTTTCCTCTACCTTTGTTACAACCAAGATAATCTACGGGGAAAGGCAAAAATCTTTCGAACCACCTGCCAGGACTCAGACTTTTTCCGACAAAGATATGCCGATCCCGGATATAGCAAGAGAAATCACTCCGGCCGTAGTGGGTGTTGTAACCACCTATATAGATTATGATTTCTTTTTCAGGAAGGTGGAAAGCCAGTCTATAGGTTCGGGAATACTGGTGGACGAAAGGGGCTATATACTTACCAATGCTCATGTGGTGACGGGATCGAACAGCATCACGGTTTACCTGTACGATGGGAGAAAATTTAAAGCGAACAAAATCTATGAGGACGGGGAACTGGATTTGGCGGTAATCAAAATCGACGGAGACAATTTAACCGCTGCAAAGCTCGGAGATTCGGACAAGGTGGTGGTGGGGGACAGGGCTGTAGCCATAGGAAACCCCCTTGGTCTTACCCTTCAAAGAACCGTAACGGCGGGTATAATCAGCGCATTGAACCGAACCATAGCGGTGGGCACAAAAAGGAGCATGACCCTTATTCAGGATTTGATTCAAACCGATGCTTCAATAAACCCCGGCAACAGCGGAGGGCCTCTTTTAAACGGTAAGGGAGAAGTTATAGGGATAAATACGGTTAAGGCTACGGAAGCCGAGGCTATAGGCTTTGCAATACCCATTAATTTGGCAAAACCAATAATTAAAAAAATACAGGAAACGGGCAGATTTGAAAAGCCCTACATCGGCATTGAGGGTATAGACAGGGAAATGGCAAGGCTTTTTAACATAGAGGTGCCGGTAGATGGAGGCATATTTGTAATCAAGGTGCATGAAAACAGCCCTGCGCAGGAAGCAGGAATAAGGCCCGGGGATATAGTATTAAGTATAAATGGAGAAAAACTTACGAAAGTTTCACATTTAAGAAAAATGCTATACGCTTTAGGACCCGGACAGACTGCCGAGGTGGAATTGCTGAGGGGAAAACAAAAAATGTCGGTGTCAATTTTAATAGGAAGAGAACCTCAATAAAGGATTTGAGCTTACAGGTTTAAATACTTTTAGGAGAGGAGAATACGATGAAGGTTTACAGGACGGCATGTCCGAGGGACTGCCTGGGAGGCTGCGCTCTGAGGGCAATCGTAGATGAATCGGGGAGGCTTGTTAAGGTACGGGGGGACGAAGACCACCCCTGGACGAGGGGTTTTACCTGCATTAAAGCAAAAAGTTACCCGGAAATCGTCTACAGCGAAAAAAGGCTGAAAAAACCCCTGATAAAAATGGGGGAGGAATTTAAAGAAGCCTCCTGGGATTATGCCCTGGATGAAATATGTAACAGAATGCAAAAGGTTATTGAAAAATACGGGAGTCTTGCAATTCTTCACGAGTCTTCGGGAGGCTCCGAAGCCCTTACGAAAAATATAGACAGGGGCTTTTTTAACGCTCTTGGAGGGGTTACAGTAACCGAGGGGTCCCTCTGCTGGGGCGCGGGCATAGCTGCACAAAAATACGATTTTGGGGGGCTTTCTGAAAACGACCTTACGGAAATTGAAAACGCAAAAACCCTGGTTCTATGGGGGAGGAATATCCTTTCTACCCAGCCCAATGCTTTTTATTTCATTAAAAGGGCGATTGAAAAGGGAGCAAAGCTCGTTATAGTAAATCCCTTTTATACCGGCCTTGAAAAAATGGCAAGCCTTATAATTAGGCCAAAGCCCGGCACCGATTCCGCTTTGGCCCTGGGAGCCTGCGCCTTCCTGGTGGAAAAAAACCTCTTTGACGATGAATACGTAAATAAGTTCTGCTACGGCTTTGAGGAATTTAAAGAAATTTTAAAGGATTACACCCTTTCGGCGGTGCAAGAGATTTGCGGTTTGCCGAAAGAACAAATTGTGGAGCTTGCAAACTATTATTCCATTAATAAACCCGTAACCACCCTGCTGGGATACGGCCTTCAAAGGTACAGGGGTGGGGGAAACACCGTAAGGGCAATAGATGCGCTTTCAGCCCTGACCGGTAACATTGGCAAAAATGGAGCAGGTGTATCCTACGGAAGCGATATTTTTTGGAACATGTTTTCCAATATACTATTCGAGGAAGAGGTAAGGTTTAAGCGGCATTTTAATAAAACCGCCCTGGCAAGGGACATATTAAAGTCACAGGACCCTCCCATAAAATTTGCACTAATAAACAGGGCTAACGTTATGGCGAATACCCCCAATGTGAAATTAATGAAAGAAGCCCTTGAAAGCATCGATACCGTTGTAGTAATTGACCTTTTTATGACCGATACGGCAAAACAAGCGGACATCATCCTTCCCTGCACCACCTTTTTTGAGGAAGAAAACGTTAAGGTAAACTCCTGGAGTCCTTATATCTATTACTGCCCTAAGGTCATAAACCCCATTTTCGAAGTAAGATCCGATGAGGAAATTTTCCTGGAACTGGCAAAAAGGCTGAACCTCAGACCTTTCTATGGTTTAACAAAAGAAAACTTATTAGAATGGGCTGTGAAACCCTTGCAGGGTATAGGCTTGAGTTTTGCGGAGTTGAAGGAAAGGGGATTCGTAAGGCATCCTTTTGCTCCTTACGTAGCCTGGCAGGATGGTAAATTCAGGACACCCAGCGGCAAATTTGAATTTTATTCGGAAAGGGCTGAAAGGGACGGCCAATCTCCGTTACCCTTATATCTTAAACCCTATGCAAAAGAAAAAGATTATCCCTATTATCTGATCTCCATGCACTCCAGGTTCAGGATACATACTCAATTCCAGCAGGCAAAAACCATTGAAAAAATTAATCCCTTCCCGAAAGTATTTATACATCCGGAGGAAGCCGCAGAAAAGGGCATTTTAGAAGGAGAGATAGTAGAGGTTTTTAACGAGAAGGGCAAAATAAAGGTGCGTGCGGTTTTCGAGGAAAACATGAGAAGGGATATACTGATGGTAGAGTCCGGATGGGAGCTGGAAAGTGAAGGCAATGCGAATATTATTATTGAGGAAAATATTACGGAGATGGGAAACAGCGCCGCTTTATATGATGAAAGGGCGGACATAAGAAAGGTAACGGCAGGGGATAAAAATTGAACGTACACATCATTGCTGTGGGAAAAGTGAAGGAAAGATACCTGAGGGAAGGAATAAAAGAATATGAAAAAAGGCTCCTGCCCTATTGCAAAATAAACACAATTGAGGTAATGGAGGAAGAAGCCCCGGCACAAGCCATCGCTATTGAGAGGGAAGCCTTATTAAAAAAAGAAGGGGAAAGAATATTGAAGGCATTAAAGCCCCATAGCTATAAAATAGTCCTGGCGGTTGAAGGAGAAAGGCATACCTCCGAATCCATGGCGTCAAAGATGGAAAAACTCATGCTTATGGGGATTTCCGACTTCACCTTTATAATAGGTAGTTCCTTTGGCCTTTACTCGGAAATAAAAAAAACTGCCGATCTGGTTTTGTCTTTTTCTGATTTTACCTTTCCTCATCAAATGATGAGGCTTATTTTATTAGAACAAATTTACCGCTGGATGAAGATAATAAAAAAAGAGCCCTACCACCGTTAACAATGCTCATAAAATTTAATAGGTGACATTGGTTGCCGCATCGGAGGAGGAATATATAATGCAGAAAGAAGAAAAAAAGGCGATAATCGCCGGGTTGATCTGTTCAATGATTTTTGGTTTTTCCTTTTTGTTTACAAAGCGAGGGCTGGAAGTAATGGATATTTATCACCTTCTCGCCCTGAGGTTCAGCTTTGCTTTTATTGTTTTTTTAATACTCCGGGGAACCGGTTTTGTAAAGGTGAACTTAAGGGAGAAATCCATTTTACCCCTTATTCTGATAAGTATTATTGAACCCATTTTATACTTCATCTTTGAGACCACCGGGGTAAAGCTCACTTCTTCTTCCGAAACGGGGATGATGATAGCGGTGATCCCGGTAGTAACCCTGATTTTTGCCTTTTTTATTCTTGGAGAAAGGTCCGGCAGAAAACAAATATTCTTTATTTTTCTTTCCGTTTTCGGGATGGCTTTTATGATATTGATGAAGGGGAAGCTGGAAGTGGGGAAAAACCTTCTGGGCACCGTATTTGTGCTGGGGGCGGTGGTGAGCGCCGGGCTTTACAATGTGATTTCAAGAAAAATATCGAAGGAGTACACTCCCGAGGAGATAACTTACTTTATGATGATCGTGGGAATGTTCTTCTTCAACGCCGTGTCTATAATAGATCATACAAAAAAAGGAAATATCTCAGGGTATTTTCTTCCCTTATTTAATTTGAAGGCTGTTTTTTCTGTGGTTTATTTAGGATTTTTTTCCTCGGTTGTAGCCTATTTTCTTTTAAATTATATGCTCTCAAGAATAGAAACCTCCCGCTCTTCGGTTTTCAGCAACCTTACCACATTAATTTCAATTATTGCGGGAGTAATCTGGGGAGATGAGAGTTTTTACTGGTACAACGCCGTGGGAAGCCTTTTAATCCTCATCGGCGTATGGGGCGCCAATCGCTTTTCGGAAAAAGCACAGGTTGATTACGCTTCCGACCTCAGACCGGAATAGATGTAATTTGTTAGCAAGGTCAAAAATACAGCCGATATAAGGGGAAGTATGTATACCGGGACATTATCTACCAGCAGTCCTGCCAGGAACATTCCCACCGGCTCCATAAAAGAACTCATCGAAGAAATAAGCCCGAAAACCCTTCCCCTTAAATCGGCAGGTATATTTTTTTGAAGCAAGGACAGTATGGGAATGTTGGCAAAGCTTGAAGAAATACCCGCAATTAAGATCAAAAAGATGTTTGCAAAAAAGTAAAAGTTTTTTGAAAGAATTCTTAAAAGGAAGGGCAATACAATAAAGCCGGTAATGAATATGTAAGCACTAATGGTTAAAAGACTGATGTACAGGGTTAAAGCCAGATTCTTTCTTTCGGGCAAAAGGGCCAGGACCAAAGAACCCATAAGCATACCCGCAGGGAAAAAACTTTCCAAGATACCGAATTGCGAAGGGGAAAGGCCTATCACGTTGTTTATAATGTAAGGGAAGGGGACATTGATTCCAAAGTTGAAAAAGAAATTAATGAAAACCGCTGCCGAGAAAATAATCAGGATGGTTTTCTGGGACCTTACAAAAGAAAAGCCCTCCTTTAATTCTGAAAAAACTAAGTCAGGGTTTAAAGCCTTTTTTTGAATTTCCGGCGCTTCTTCGGGGAACAAATTAAAATTTATTAAAAGCTCTAAAAGTGCCGCCAGAAGAAAGGAAAGGGCGTTTGCCATTATAAAGAAGTTTAAATTGACAAAACCGAAAATAATACCGCCGATAAAGGGCCCGGCAATGGAAGAAAGAGAGGTTATACCCGAGTTTATAGAATTTACCCTTGTTAGGTTCTGCCTTCCGGCGATTGCCGGCATGGAGGCATTGAAGGAGACGTCTTCAAAAATATTGCAGATGGCCAGGATAAAATTGACCGATAGGACAAGTAAAAGGTTTAATTTTGAAGGATCAAAGATAAAGTAAAACAACGTTAAAGTAGCAAAACTTATTAAATCGGAGAATACCACTATTTTTTTTCTGCTGAAATTATCGCAAAAAACTCCGGAAAAGGGGCCAAAAATCACCCGGGGGAGGGTGCCGGCTACCAGGCTTAATGAAAAGGATAGCCCCGATCCCGTCATTTTCAAAACGTACAGGCTGATGGCAAAATTATAAAGATAACTTCCCAGCAGGGAAATGGATTTTCCAAGAAACATCAGGACCACGTTTTTTATAATTCTTTTTTCGATTTTTGAGCCCCCCTTTTTTCAGAAAATACAAACCATATTTATATTATTCAAAAGAATAAGTATTGTCAATAAAAACAGGGTGAAAATTTGGATAAATTATGCAATAATTTAATAAAAATGAGAATAATACAAAGGGAGGAATAAAAGATGTTTAAAAGGATCACTTTAAAAGAGGCTTCTTCATATATTGCCGAAGGGCTGAAAAAAGGAGCTTTTCTTACGGTTAAATCAAAGGATAAGGTAAATACCATGACCATAGGGTGGGGATTTACGGGGGTGCTCTGGCAAAAAGAGGTATTCTGCGCCTTTGTAAGACCTTCCCGCTACACTTTTAAATTAATAGAAAAAGCGGACTCCTATACGGTGAGCATACCTCTTAGAGCAGACCTTTCAAAAGAGCTGAGGCTGTGCGGCACGCTCTCCGGTGAGTCCGTGGACAAAATAAAGGAATTAAACTTAAAGCTGTTACCGGGAGAAACCGTTGATTCGCCGGGGATAGAAGACTGCGATTTAGTAATAGAATGCAAAATTATCTATAAAGCATCCATCGAGAGGAATGCAATCCCCGGAGAAATAAAAGCCTCCTTTTACCCGCACGGGGATTTCCATCACATGTATATCGGGGAAATTACCGCTATAAGGATGAAAACCGAACAAACCGGTTTTGAAAGCTCGGCTACAACCTCATGACAATGATACCCAGAATAACGATTAAGGCTCCGACTATTTTATTTAAAGCCAGGGATTCCTTTAAAAAGAGAATTCCGAATAAAAGGGCAAATAGAGGGTAAGTTGCACTCAATGGTACCACCAGCGAGACGTTGCCTTCCTTCAAAGCGTAAAAATAAGCAAAATGCCCCAAGAAGGAGGCCAAAATCCCCTCTAAAACGATAAAAATAAGGGTGCGTTTATCCAAGGTAAAGGCCGGCAGGTACCCTCCCATATACGAGACCAGAAGGCAGATTCCTACGGCTATGCTTATGCTGAAGGTTCTTATAAAAAGAGCTGCTAAAGGCGGCAATTTGGTAAGCCCCATTTTTCCGAATATCGGGGCTAAACCCCAGAAAAATGCGGTGAGAAGGGCAAAAATAATGGGTCTCATTTCTTAACCTCCTTACATAAATCACTTAACGGACAAAACCCGCAGCCGGGTTTTGTCCTGCAGACTTCCTTTCCGAGCTTTACAATAAGTGCATGGTATTCATTAAACAGGGAAGTATCCAAAGGTAAATTCGACATAAACAATTTCTGGAGACTTTTGTAGTCTATATCTTCCGTTATTATACCCAGCCTGCAAAAAATCCTTTTGGTGTAGGCGTCCACCACAAAAATCGGCTTTTTTGCGGCGTAAAGAATGATGGAGTCCACCGTTTCTTCTCCCAGCCCTTTTAATCCCAGTAGTTCCTCCCGGAGTTCATATACGTCTTTATCGAACAGCCTGTATAAACTGCCGTCGTAATTTTTCAAAAGATACCTGCAAAAATTTTTGAGCCTTTCCCCCTTTTGCTTGTAAAACCTTGTGGAGCGAATAAGCCCGTGAAGTTTTTCGTCATCAATTTCGGATAACGCCCTGGGGGAAAGAAGATCTTCCCTCTTGAGATTTTTTATGGCCTTTTCCACGTTGGACCAGGATACGCTCTGGGTCAGTATGGCGCCAACTACAGTTTCAAAATCGCTTCCGGCAGGCCACCAGTGTTGAGGTCCGTAAGCCTCAAACAATTTCTCAAAGATTGCAAGGAAAATATTATTTTCCATTTTTGCATTCCCACCCTTTTTATTATTTGCTTTAAATAAAATTTATCATATGTTATAATTAAATTGCCCAAAAGGGCGCGAATTTTTAATTTATTTGAGGAGGGCTTTCATGATAGGGCAGGGACAGGAGAGCGGGTACTCGTTGAGAAATAAGATATATCAGCATCTGAAGAATGCCATTCTAAACGGAGTATATAAACCGGGAGAAAGCCTTATAGAACTTAAAGTGGCCCGGGAACTGGGAGTGAGCAGGACTCCGGTAAGGGAAGCCATAAGGCAGTTAGAACTGGAAGGTCTTGTGTCCAGCATACCCAATAAAGGGGTAATTGTCGAGGGTGTTACCGAAAAAGACGTGGAGGACATATATACCATACGAAAAATGATCGAAGGGCTGGCGGCAAGGTGGGCAGCCGAGAAAATTACTCCGGAGCAGCTGAAGGAGTTAAAGGATATACTGGATTTAATGGAATTTTACACTCAAAAGGGGGAAATAGAAAAAGCGTCGGAGCTGGATACGCAGTTCCACGACCTTATTTTCAAAGCCTGCCAGAGCAGACCCTTAGAATCCGTTTTATCTCACTTTAACCATTTTATACAGCGGGCAAGGCTGGTGTCAATTAAGAGCATAGGAAGGGCACCCTATACCTTAGAGGAACACAAAAAAATTTACGAAGCCCTTGCAAAGAGAAATCCCGAGGAAGCGGAACAGGCCATGATAAACCATGTGGAAAAGGCAAGGCAAAACCTTAATCCTTATCTAAAAGACAAAAAAGTATTTTAGTCCGGTGAAGAGCCGGACTTTATTTTTTATGGATTTTATTTGCCGTCCTTTGTCTTATCTAAAAGCTTCATTAATATGGCCCGGTTGGAAACAGGGTATAGCGATGAGATTTTTAGCTCCGCCGGGGAAAGGTTGGCAAGGCTTTCCAAGGACAGCTCCCTCTCAAATTCTTCAATTTTTTCTTTAATGGATTTTAAATCAAAACCGTTTTCCTTGAGGTATTTAATCCTTAAAAGGCAGAGCACGTCCCTTTCGGTGTATCTTCTCTGGCCGCCCTCGGTTCTTTCGGGCTTTATAAGCCCCAAATTTTCGTAATACCTTATCTGTCTTGCCGATAAACCGGTTCTTTGCTCCACAGCCCCAATTCCGTAAAAACCCTTTTCATCCTTTTCCACAGGGCATCCTTCCTCCCGTAAAATTTTCCTAATTTTAATTCTAACAAAACCTTCCGGCATGAGTCAATACAAACCTGACATTATTATAGATTAAAAAAAATATTAAAATAAAACCTTACAAATAGTTGACACATAAAAATAAGAGTGATATTATACTTAACAAATGTATTAAATGCGGTTTAAGAAATAAATGATTGCGGGCATGCAGCAAATGCAGATATAAAGGGAGCCTGGAAATGCTAAAGTAAGTGGCTGGCGAGTTTACCGTGAATCTAATAAAATAAAATTTTAAAAGGAGTGAAATTATGCCCAAGTACACCAAAAGCGATATTTTGAAAAAGGCTCAGGAACTGGATGTAAAGTTCATCCGGCTTCAATTCACGGACATTCTGGGGATAATTAAAAATGTCACGATTACCGTAGAACAGCTGGAAGACGCCCTCGACGGCAAGATAATGTTCGACGGCTCCAGTATCGAGGGTTTTACCCGGATTCAGGAATCGGATATGTACTTAAGGCCCGATTACGATACCTTCTGCATTCTCCCCTGGAGGCCCAGGAGGGGTGCGGAAGCAAGGCTCATGTGCGACATATACACCACCGATCAGGAACCCTTTATAGGGTGCCCCAGGACAATTCTTAAAAAGGTCTGCGATGAAGCCAAAGCAATGGGTTACGAATTTCAGGTTGGACCCGAACCGGAATTTTTCCTATTTCAGCTGGGCGAGGATGGCAGACCCACCATTAAGACCAACGACAGGGGAGGATATTTCGACCTTTCTCCCGTGGACTTAGGAGAAAACGCCCGGCGCGATATTGTTCTTGCATTGGAAGAGATGGGCTTTGAAGTGGAAGCTGCCCATCACGAGGTAGCTCCGGGACAGCACGAAATAGACTTTAAGTACGCCCCGGCTCTGAGAACTGCCGATAACATAGTTACCTTTAAGTTTGTAACCAAGGCTATTGCCATGGAACACGGGCTTTACGCCACTTTCATGCCGAAACCCATTTTCGGTGAAAATGGATCCGGAATGCACCTTCATATGTCCCTTTTCAAGGATGGGGTAAACGCTTTTTACGACCCGGAAGACAGGGAAACGGGACTTTCTCAGATAGCAAAATACTTCATAGGCGGCATACTGCACCATGTGAAGGGATTTACCGCAATTACCAACCCCACGGTGAACTCCTATAAAAGGTTGGTTCCGGGCTACGAAGCTCCCGTTTACATTTCCTGGTCGAGTAAGAACAGGAGCGCTCTCGTGCGGGTGCCCGCTGCTCGGGGCAATGCCAGCAGGATAGAGCTTAGAAGCCCCGATCCTTCAGCAAATCCCTACCTGGCTTTGGCGGTAATCCTGGCAGCCGGCTTGGACGGAATTAAAAATAAGATTGAGCCCGGCCCCCAAACCTTCGACAATATTTACGAGATGACTCCGGCGGAAAGGCTGGCCCAGGGGATAGAAAACCTTCCCGGCACTTTAAAGGAAGCACTGGAGTATCTTTCTAAGGATGAAGTGATAAAAAAGGCCCTCGGCCCCCATGCTTACGAGCACTTTGTGAAGGCAAAATTGATAGAGTGGGATACCTATAAAACTCAGGTACATCAGTGGGAATTGGATCAGTATTTACCCATATTCTAACGGTTTAAATAATTTAGCAGTTTTTCAATCTATGTAACCTCTATTATTTTCATAAATGGTAGTGTTTTACCGAATATAAATGACAGGTTTGCTAAATATGGATGGCTAATTATTAATTTATATAGATATATTTAAAACTAAATGTATAAAAAGCCTCTTTCTTAAAAACTACCCGGTAGATAACTCTACCGGGTAAATTTTTTATCTTAAAAAGTCAATGCATCAAAATTTAAATAGGGAATTTGCCAAAATAAATAATGCAATATTGATAATTTTAAGGATTTTTATGGTATAATAATTTAAATTAAAAAAACCGGGCGTAGGATTTTTCCGGGGAAAAGGGGTGAAGATTTTGCGAAGAGCCGTATTTTCCGTGCTGGTACATAATGAATACGGGGTTGTAACCAGGATATCGGGGCTTTTTACCAGGAGGGGGTTTAATATTACCAGCTTCACCGGAGAAGAGACGGAGAACCCGAAAATATCCAGGATAACCATTGTAGCCGAGGGAGATGAAAGAGAGCTGGATCAGATAAAGAGCCAGGTGGAAAAGCTGGTGGATGTGATAAAGGTGGTGGAATTGGACGTAAAAGCTTCGGTTCAAAGGGAACTTGCCCTGATTAAGGTCAAAACCGATGATAAAAACAGGACGGAAATTTTTCAAATTGCCGAGTCCTTCCGGGGGAAAATAGTGGATATCGAGCCCGAATCGGTAATTATTGAAATAACCGGTGACCTGGAAAAGATAAAGGCTTTTTTAAACATGATGAAGCATTACACCATTATCGAAAGCGTGAGGACGGGGATTATAGCCCTGCAGAGAGGTAAAAAAGGAATTCTGGACGAAGATGACACAAATGAGTCAAAGGAGGCTAAAGTATGATAAGCGACAGGGTTAAAAAAGGATTTCAGAGGGCACCCCACAGGTCCCTATTTTACGCTATGGGATTTACCGGGGAAGAACTGGAAAGGCCCATCATCGGTGTGGTAAACTCCAAAAGTGAAATAATTCCCGGCCATGTGCATTTAGACAGGATAGCTTCTGCGGTAAAAACGGGAATTTTGATGGCAGGGGGCACTCCCGTAGAAGTGCCCGCAATAGGCATCTGCGACGGCATTGCCATGAACCATGTGGGTATGAAATATCCCCTGGCCAGCAGGGAACTTATTGCCGATTCCATTGAAGCCTTAGCGATAGCCCACGCCTTCGATGGGCTCGTCCTTATCCCCAACTGCGACAAAATTGTACCGGGAATGCTTATGGCCGCGGCCCGGCTTAATATACCCGCGGTTGTGGTGAGCGGAGGGCCAATGTACGCGGGCAGGCTAAAGGGTAAAAAGATAGACCTCTCCACTTGTTTCGAAAGTGTTGGGAAATACAGCCGGGGGGATATAACCGATGAGGAATTGGAGGAAATAGAAAAAAGCGCGTGCCCCGGTTGCGGTTCCTGTGCCGGGCTTTTTACGGCGAACTCCATGAACTGTATGGTGGAAGCTCTCGGTATGGGGCTTCCGGGCAACGGCACAATCCCCGCCTACGAAGGGGCAAGGATAGCCCTTGCCAAAAAAGCGGGGATGGCGGTAATGGAACTGGTAAAAAAGGACGTGAAGCCCAGGGATATAATGACGAAAAAAGCCTTTGAAAACGCCATTGCCGTTGATATGGCCATGGCCGGATCTTCCAATACGGTGCTTCATCTTCTGGCCATTGCCCGTGAAGCAAAGGCGGATGTAGACCTTAAGCTCTTCGACGAAATCAGCGCAAAAACCCCGAATTTGTGTAAAATAAGCCCGAGCGGTGAGCACAGAATGGAAGACCTGCACGAGGCGGGGGGAATCCCGGCCATTATGAAGGAGCTTTCAAAAAAGGGTTTAATTCACTTAGACCAATTGACGGTAACCGGAAAAACGGTAGGTGAAAATATAGAAAAGGCCGGGACTCCGGATGGGGATGTCATAAGGACTGTGGAAAATCCTTACAGGGAGACGGGCGGCCTTGCGGTGCTTTTCGGTAACCTGGCGCCCGATGGAGCTGTGGTAAAGGAAGCCGCTGTGGCTCCCGAGATGCTCTACCATGAGGGCCCGGCCAAGGTATTCGATTCGGAGGAAGAAGCCGTTGATGCTATTCTAAACGGTAAAATAATTAAGGGGGATGTGGTCGTAATAAGGTACGAAGGGCCAAAAGGCGGTCCCGGAATGAGGGAGATGCTTTCGCCTACCTCGGCCATAGCGGGGATGGGCCTTGATAAGGATGTAGCCCTGATTACCGACGGCAGATTCTCCGGGGCCACCCGGGGAGCTTCCATAGGGCACGTATCTCCCGAAGCCATGGAAGGAGGGCCTATTGCCCTTATCAAAGACGGAGATAGAATCAGGATAGATATTAAGGGCAGGAGGCTGGACGTTTTGCTGAGCCGGGAAGAACTTCAGGAGAGGGAAAAATCCTGGGTATGCCCACCACCTAAGGTGAAGGAAGGGTATTTAGCCCGCTACAGCCGGATGGTAACCTCCGCCTCAACGGGTGCGGTATTGATATAAAAATATTAAAAAATAAAAAAAGCCTTTAAAGCTGCGAAAATATTAAAAATCGCAGCTTTTATTTTTTAGTTTTAAAAAAATCGGATTTTTCCGGGATTAACTTGGAGAAAAATATGTCGATAAAAAATAAAAAAGTATTTATTAACAACTGTGGAAAGCATGTGGATAAATTATACACAATGGGGAAAACCCTTCTTAACCTGCAGTAAATCTGAAGGACAAGAAGAGCAAATTATCAACACCTGTGGATAACTTTGTGGATAATCTGGATAATTTTCTTTTAAAAGGATTTTAATGGTTTTTTGTCGAATTAGATAATAAAATTTTCGTAATAAATGACAATTAATATTCCTTTACATAGAAAAAATTGCCGGAGGAGGAATTCGGGTGTCGAAAATAAATAAAATAAAGACTTTGCATAAAATTTTATCCCTGATAATGCTCATATCGCTTTTTATAACCTTTTTTCCTTATAAAGCTGCTTTTGCGGATGTGCCGGTCATACAGGCAATCACTCCCAGCAGCGGAAGCGCTGCGGGAGGGGAGACTGTTACCATTCAGGGGCAGAATTTTGCTCCTGCTAATAAGATAAAGGTGCTCTTTGGAAGCATAGAGGCCAAGGTTATTTCGGTGAATTCGGAGGGGACACTTATCACCGTAGAAACCCCCTCCTATCCCCAGCTGGGGAGCGTCAGCGTCACGGTCAAAAATTCCGACACCGAGGTGGCTATATCCGACCCGTCCGGTGGAGGTGGATTTACATACCTGCAGAGTAAACCCCAGATAGATTCCGTTACACCCCTGACCGGAACGGCCGGTACGGAGATCACCATTACCGGAAAGGAATTCATGAAGGATATAGATTCCCAAAGAAAGCTAATTGTTCAAATAGGTGGCTATGTGGCAAGCAAAATTACCTATGTCAGCTCTACCGTTATCAAAGCTATCGTTCCCGCCATGTTTATCGGTTACAAGGATATCCGTGTGGAAAATCCTGATGGAGGAACCGCTGTCTATAACCCGGCGGAAGACAGCAAAAAGTTTTACTACCAGAAAAGCACCCCCACGATAACCAGCATTAGCCCTACAAAGGGGCCCATTAATACCGCGACGGAAATTACCATAAAGGGTACAAATTTCGTATCGGGGTATTATCCGGGTACTACCAATCCAATTACTACCGTCACGATCGGGGGTGTAGCGGCAACAGATGTTCAGGTAATAAACGAAACCACAATAGTTGCAAAGACCCCACCTTTATCAAGCCTGGGGGCTCAGCATGTAATCGTAACCGTTGACGGTGTAAGTGCCATAAAAGAAAACGGTTTTACTTATATTTCAAACCCTAAAATAGATGCCGTAAATCCAACAAGCGGCAGTGTGCTTGGAGGCATTGCGGTAAGCATAACGGGTTCGGGATTTATGAGCGGTGCTTCTGTAAAATTTGGTGCAATAGCGGCAAAAAATGTGGTGGTACAAAGCTCTACATTAATTACAGCTACACTGCCTGAAAGCACCGTTTCTGGACTTGTGTCGGTTACGGTTACAAATACTGACGGCGGAAGTTATACAAAGGATAATGCTTTTGAATATACCAGGACCACCCCGGTTATTGAAAAAGTATCGAACAGCATGGATTTTTCCGGAGCGGCTGAGGGCAGCGTGCTCGGAAACCAGTGGGTATATATAAAAGGAACTAAATTTGGGGATGACGGTTATCCCGATGAGGTAAAGGTG
This sequence comes from Thermovenabulum gondwanense, assembly GCF_001601575.1. Classification (NCBI taxonomy): domain Bacteria; kingdom Bacillati; phylum Bacillota; class Clostridia; order Thermosediminibacterales; family Thermosediminibacteraceae; genus Thermovenabulum; species Thermovenabulum gondwanense. Next base: position 69,249 of record NZ_LOHZ01000030.1, on the reverse strand, counting down.
TATTTTGGGACAAAGCCCGCTTTGGAAGTTCGTTTAACGAAAACAGCAGAAGGGGATTACATAGCGGCATTGACACCTCCGAGCAGCGTTGAGGGCACGGTTACATTGAAGGTGGTAAATAAGGATGGAGGTACTGCTACTTCCTCTTTTACATATACGAGGAGTAAGCCTGCAATAACGAGTTTTCTTCCCACATCTTCTACAACCACAAAGCAGGAAGATGTTACTATTTACGGCGACAACTTCATGGATGGAGCAAAGGTTTACTTCGGAGGCTATGAGGCAAAAAACGTTGTTGTTTCAACTGATAAAAAGAGCATTAAAGCAACTATTCCCGAAAGTCCGTCACCGGGGCTTGTGGATGTAAAGGTGGTAAACCCCGATCAGGGCACGGCGGTTTCCTCGCAAAAGTTTGAATATGCAAAGAGCAATCCTGAGGTTACATCTCTTGTCTACGATAAGGATGTGGGGCAGTACGTATATGCACCTGTTAACGCGAATATTGAGTCCCTTATGAATATAAAGGTTAATGTTGGGACCACAAAAGGAGGCAACAATATAAGGATAGAAGGAAAGGACTTTTCAAACAATGCTACGGTTACCGTAGGAGGAAAAGCGGCTTTAAATATAAAGGTAACCAAAGAATCGCCTGCAAGGCACATAATAACCTTTGAAACCCCTCTTGGAGATGTAGGGGTAAAAGACGTTGTTGTACAAAATCCTGACGGTTCAAAGGTGACTGTGCCCTTCAAATACGTTATATCTCCTACAATAACCGGCATCACACCTTCAACGGGTACCACGGAAGGAGGAGACATAGTAGAGATTTCAGGCACCAACTTTGCGGGTAAGGCTGAGGATATTAAGGTATTCTTCGGAGGGGCAGAAGCACAGATTCAAAGTGCTTCATCAACTAAGATAGTGGTGAAAACCCCAAGGAATCAGGAAGGCGCAAAAAATGTCACGGTGATAAACCTTACCGATTACGGAATTGATATTAAAAAAGATGGTTTCACCTATGTGCTTCCCCCAAGCAATCCAAAGGTAGAAAGCATCAGCCCCTTATCGGGTCCCACCACGGGAGGCACCGAAGTAACTGTTGTGGGCTATGACATAAGAAGCGGTGCAAAGCTTTACATCGACGGAAGGGAAGCCCAGGTCACCTCAATTGAAATAACGGAGGAAATTTCAGAACAGGGCGTAATCTACAAAACCACTTTGAAGGCTTTGACGCCTTCCGGTACAGCAGGGGAAAAGGAGGTAAAGGTGGTAAACCCCGACGGAAAATACGCCGTATCAGCAAAACCCTTTACTTATAAAATTCCCGAGAAAGCGTTATCCATAACGAGCATTACACCCAATAAGGGCTCGGTGCTGGGAGGTACCTCGGTAACCGTAAAAGGTGCAAATTTTGTAAAAAGGGAATTGGTAGGAGGCACAATATACCGAAAGACTAAACTCACCATAGGCGGCAATGAAGCATACAGCGTAGACGTAAAGGATGACCTTATCACCGTTACCGCGCAAACTCCGGGTGGCTCCCTGGGAGCTCAGGACGTTATAGTTAAGGTAGTCAAGGTGGATGAATCCAAAAATCCCGAAGAGGAATTGGAAATAGAAAGCTCCGCGGTTTTAAAGGGTGGATTTACCTATGAACTCCCGAAAAGCCAGCCTAAGATTACCAAAGTATCAGCATACAACCAGAGGACCGGGCAGGAAGAAGCGGCGGTAGGCCCTGCGGGCGGAGGAACTATCGTAAGAATATACGGGGAAGAGTTCATAGCCGATTCGGGCGGTAAGCGGCTGGAGGTGTATTTCGGGAAAAATAAGGCAAATATAGTGGAGGTCGTAAGCTCAAACCTTGTTCAGGCTATAACCCCTTCGAGCACCCAGGTGGGGGCCGTTGATGTAAAGGTGGTAAACCCCGACGGGGGCGAGGCTGTTGCCTACGGAGGATTTATTTACAAGGGGAACAACATAATCGTTACGGGCATTACGCCCAATACCGCCAGCGTGCTCGGGGGAATTAGTGCGGTGGTGTTCGGTGCCAACTTCATAGAAGGCACCCAGGTTGCCATTGGGGGAGAGGCGGCGCTGAACGTAGTAGTTGAAAGCCCAACCAGGATTTCCCTTGTGGTGCCCGCCAATACGCCCGGGCAAAAAGATGTGGTGGTCTACAACGGTTTTGGAAGCGCAACCCTTCCAAAGGCCTTCCTCTATTTTGTGGAACAGACAAAACCCGTAATAACGGGGATAACCCCCGATTTTGGGAAATCCACCGGCGGGGACAAAATTACCATTACCGGTCAGGACTTTATGGCAGGCCCCGGCACAAAGGTTTTCATCGGGGAAACTCAGGCACAGCAAATAAATGTGAAGAGCACCACCGAAATAGAGGTTATAACACCTCCCGGAACGCCGGGTTTTAAAAGCATAACCGTGGTGAACAGCGACGGAGGGACTTATACCCTAACTAACTGTTTTCAATATATAAGCACACCGGTAATAGAATCCGTCACACCTCAGAAAGGCCCGGTTGAGGGAGGAATGTACATCGAAATAAAAGGCAAAAACTTTATTCCGGGCCTGACGGCAAACTTCACGGGGAGCTTTGTCTACCAGGGGCAAAATTACATAGAACTTCAAAACGTTCAGGTGCTAAATGAAACCGTGATTAAAGCCTTTACCCCGCCTTCACCGGGGGGCTACAAAGGTTTTGTCGACCTGGAAATAGTCAACCCGGATGCCCGGGGCGATGCAGGCAAAGCCAGAAAAGAAGGGGCATACCTTTACAGGGATACCTATACAAAGCCCGAGATTTACTATATTACTCCCAATAAAGGCCCGGTGGACGGCGGCACCGATATCACGATTACGGGAAAGGACTTTGCAAAGGACGCTGCGGTAGTCTTCGGCGACACCTTCTCGCCTTCGGTGACATATAAAAATTCCACCACCCTTATCGCTAAAACACCTCCGGGCAAGGAAGGTCCGGTGGACGTGCAGGTGATAAATCTAAGCGACGGCGGTTTTGCAAAAAAGGAAAAGGGCTTTACCTATACCGTGCCTCGAAGTTCACCCAAGATAACTTCGGTAGTCCCCAATAAGGGAAGCTCTGAAGGAGGCACTCCGGTTACAATTTACGGAAGTGACTTCAGAGAAGGTATAATAGTCCTGATAGACGGCAAGGAAATTCCAAATGACAAAGTAAACCTGATAAGTCCCACTGAGCTCAGGATAAAAACACCTGTAGCCGATACCTACGGCAAAAAGGCTGTAACCGTTGTAAACCAGGACGGCGGGACGTTTACATTAAAGGACGGGTTTGAATACGTACCGCCCGCTACATTGCCGGTAATTACCGGCGTAACCCCCGTTCAGAGTACAATTTTTGGAGGCGCCCTTGTTAAGGTTTACGGGAAAAACTTTGTTTTGGGTGCGAAAATATACTTCGGGGGTGTGGAGGCTAAGGAGGTGGCGGTGGATGAAACGGGAGAGCTTGCCACCTGTGTCACACCCGCCTATAAAACGGGCACGGCGGATCGGCTTGAAGAGGGTAAATATCCCGTTGAGGTGATACTCGTAAACCCGGATGGGGGGCTTGCCCTTTACGGAGAGGAATTTTATTTTGTGGTCCCCGAATCAAAGCCCAGAATACTTGAAGTAAACCCGGCTAAAGGGCCGAAAACCGGAGGGACTTTAATAACCATTAAGGGAGAGGATTTCAGAAAGGATGCCCGGGTGTATATAGGGAAAAATGAGGCAAGGGTGGAAAAAATTGAAGACGATACGGGCAGGCTTTCCACCGATGAGGGGTTTACAGCGGGTACAAAAATTACCGCAGAAGTTCCTTCGGGGGAAATTGGTAAGGCGGACGTAAGGGTGCTTAATCCCGATGGAGGCCTTGCCATCCTTTCCAAGGGATATGAATATTTAAATATTGCCGGCGAGGTGAAACTGGAATTTATTAACCCCGCGGAAGGAGCGGTTTCCGGGGGAACTCCCTTTATCATAAAGGGCAGCGGTTTTGTAAACCCCGTGAGCGTCTACTTCGGAGGGGAACTGGCCAAAAACGCCACGGCGGTGGACAACAGCACAATAAAAGGATACACCCCACCCAATACGCCGGGTAAAAAGGATGTGGTGGTATTAAACGGCAATGGCCTTTCCGGAGCGCTAAAAGACGGCTTTGAGTATAAAGTGCCCGAAAAATATCCGAGGATTACCGGGATTGACCCGTCAAAAGGCCCTGCCTACGGCGGCATTGAGGTAAATATTTACGGTGAAAACTTTTTGAGCAATGCAAAGGTGTTTATCGGCGAAAACGAGGCTCAGGTAACCCTTGTTGAGCCAAATCATGTAAAGATAATTCTCCCGCCGGGAGAGCTGGGGGTAAAGGATGTAATAGTTATCAACCCCGATACGGGAATTGACGTTCTGGAAGAGGGTTTTACTTATGTAGATTTCCCAAAAATCGAAAAAATTGAGCCTTCCGAAGGTCCGGTAGAAGGCGGAACCGAAATTACAATCACCGGAAAAAACTTTAAGCAGGGACTTGTGGTGCTCATAGGAGGAAAAACCGCTCAAAACGTAAATGTGCTGGGAGATACGAAAATCACGGCTAAGACACCGCCCCACACGGCCGGTTATAAAGAGGTAAAGGTAATTAACCCGGACGGTGCGGAGGCTACCTTAAAAGACGGGTTTTACTATAAACCCCCCAGGACAAAGCCGGAAGCCCCTGCGAACCTCTGGGCCTCGGGTTTTGATAAAACTACAATTAAACTTTCCTGGGAACCTTCGCTTAATGCCAACTATTATGAAATTTACGGAGCGGAAGGCAGCAGTTCCAATTACAAATACATCGGCAAAACGGCGGACACGGTATTTTTCGTGACGGGGCTTATACCGGACACAAAATATTACTTCAAGGTAAGGGCGGTGAATGAGCTCGGCATATCTGACTTCTCCTATGCCGATTACGCCTATACAAAAAAGGGAGAACTGGAAAACCTTTTGGAGCTCCCTTACGATTATTCCGAGGATAAGAGCAAATCCCAGGTGACCGTTTATATAAAAAGCGAAGGGATTTTGAAGGATAAGGGTTACAAAGTTACGGTGAAATCCAGCAAGGCTTTAAACTACAAAAATTACACCGCTTATCTGCCCCTTGGAATCCTCTCTAAGGCAAGCTCTGTAACCCTTGTCTTCGATGAAGTGGTTATAAATTTAAATTCCGACTCCCTTTACTCTTATAAAATTGCTTCTTTGAGCGAAAAAGAAAAAGAGGACACGAGCCTGATAATAAAAGTTAAAAGGGCAGAAGGCAAAGAAAAGGATGAGCTGTTAAAGGGCCTTTCCAAAGGGGATGTGGTTCTTTCGGATGCGGTTTATGTGGACTTTGATTACAAGGTTTCTAAATACTACACGAAGCCAGATTATGTGAAAGCAAACCTTTACATCGATTACGATTTTAACACCTTTTATCAGAAAGGGCTAAAGAGCGCGGATTTGAAAAAATACGATGATAAAAAACGCTCCTGGGCTAAGGTTTCCGAAGCGGCCGGGTATTACTTCACTTCGGGGGGAATAATAACCGCCCCGGGTTATTACGGGGTTATAGGAAGGTAAATTCAGGTGGCATGGGAGGGCCTCAAGAGGGAAGGAGAGGGTAAGATGCATTATTACGAAAATAGTAGGAATAAAAATTGGTGTAATATGCGTTTTTATAAAAAGAAAGTCTTTTTTTCCGGGAGATTAAATAAATGTAACGCTCTTTTGATATTAATTCTGGCTTTAAGCATAATCATCAATCCTCTTCTTCCTTTTCCTGCGGCATCTGCCGGGGAAGGCGACTACAAAGGGGTGCCTTATGCCGGAGTTTTTCAAAAAACTCCCGATTTTCAGGATACAAAAAATCACTGGGCAGAGTCCTCAATAAAAAGAGTTTACTCCCTCTTACTCATGACGGGATATGGGAAAAGGTTTTATCCCGGGAGGAATTTAAAGAGGGAGGAAGCCCTCTCGGTATTGGTAAGGCTTTTTTATGAAAAAGCGAAAAATTATGGGGCAAACAACTTGCCCGGCTCGACAGCTACAGCTCAGGTTAAAGCCTCCGAATGGGCAAAAGAGGATATCATGAAGGCAAAAAATATGGGGATAATTTCCGATGAGGAAATAAATTCAATGGATTTTACCCTGCCCGCTTCCCGGGAAGAGATATTTTATTTTACCGCGAAAGCCCTGAACTTACAGGCAGAGGAAAACTACGGCCTAAACCTTTCGGTATTCCAGGATGCCGGCGAAATAGATTATAAAAAGGCGGGTTATATAGCCTCTCTCTTTGAAAAGGGCTATATTTACGGTTCTGCAGGGAAGCTTTACCCTAAAAAGTCCATTACGAGGGCGGAATTTGCCGCCTTTTTGGACAGGTTTTTGGAAAAAGATTCATCACCTTACACGGTAAAAGAGGGGAAGGTAACGGGCAGGGATTCCGCCTATATACAAATAAGGCTTTATACCGGCGAAAATATAAAAATAGAAAGGGTAAAGGGAAGCCTGGATTTTCCGGTATTAAAAGGGAAAAATCTTTATCTTTCGGATTCCCTTAATGCGGGCGACCAGGTCAAATTGTTTATAAAAAATGATTCCGTTTTACTCGTTCAGGTTCTCGGCAATGGAGAAAAGGCTATTTCCGGAACCATAGAAAAATACGATCAAACAAAAAGGCTGATGGTGTTAAAGACAGAGGACAAAAATATTAAGGATTATTACCTGGTCAGCGGAGCCGAGGTCTACATGGGCCAGGAAAGGGTGAGTGAAAAGGAAATACAATCCGGGGTTGAGGCTACGGTCCGGGTATTTGGGGACAGGGTTTTTGCGGTATACCTGAAAGGTGAAGATTATCGGGCTCCCGGGGAAGTGACCGTAAAAGGGATGGTGCTGACGGCAAGCGCTGAAAAGGATGCCGTAAAGGTCACTCTGGTAAATTTTGACGGAGAGAGCCGGGTTTACGAGGAATTTTACGTATACCCCGATACCGAAGTGCTGAAAGCCGGAAACAAGGTGGATTATGAAAATATAAGCCCGGGGGACGAATTGGAAGCCAGGGTTATTTCTTCAGGGCAGACAAAAAAAGCCCTGCAGGTAAGCCTTCTTCCCGGCGGGAGGGTAAACGCAATTTTAAAAGGCAAAATAGAAAAATCCGATTTTAGCGGGGCCCTTTTGCTTTCCAATGTAAAGGAATTTTTTATGGGGAGGTTCTACGATAAAGGAAGGCTTTTCAAAATAAATATAGATGGGGATACAAAAGCCTACCTTTCCGGAGAGAGAATTCCCGTCAATGATGTTTTAAAACTTCAGGGGAAAGAAGCCTATGTGGCCTGTTCGGGGGAAGAAAAAAACTATAAAGCCCTGAAGGTGATAGTAAAAAACGGAGACGAATATTTAGAAAACGGATTTTTTAAACCCGTATGGTCATTAAACATCATTAACTTTACCGGCTCCCAGGGCACCTTCGATGATTCCACCATTGCATCCTATAACGATACACTAATTTTACCCGAGGTGCTGGAAGAACAAAAAGAAGCTTTTGCTGTGTTTAATAAGGAAGGTAATTCTATAAGAATCCCTATTATTTACCAGCCCGTCTATTATCCTCCGGATATTAGCATTATTAAGGGTAAAATTTATGAAATCCGGGAGGACAGCGTGGGCATAAAATACCAGAGGGAGCTTTACAAAAACGATTGGAACAGCAAGGATTCCGCTATAAATTACCACAACTTAAAGGATTCGCTTTACTTTGTAGACTTTACTTCCTCAAAGGCAAAGGTCCTTACCAGAGAGGATTTTATAAAGGACAGGTTTTACAAAAACTACTATTACAAAGAGGCTTATTTGGTGAAGAAAAGGGACTCGGTCCTGGGAATCGTACTTGTGGATGGTGAAAAGGAAGATATAATAAGCCTTGGCAGGATTTCGTCCATTGCAATGCCACCAGAGGCGGCGACAGTTGAAAGGATGCAGGATTTTAGCCCCTTTAACGGCAAATGGAATTACGATTCCGCATCACTGGATATAAACCTCAGCGGGGCGCTGGTGATAAAAGAAGGAGAAATCCTTGACCCTTACGGGTTGAATGTAAGCGACAGGATATATTTTATAAGGGATAACAACCGGGCTTTAGTAATCTTTAAATTCTAAATATAGAGGGATATACCATGAAAAAATTGCAAAAAATTAAGATGTTTTTGGGTATGAACCTGATATTCGCCCTCGCCTTATACCTATTTCCGGTTCGAGCCTTTGCCCTTCCGGGCTATGAGGGGGGGATAAAAAATGAGGTGGAGTACGTCGAACCCCTGTTTCTGACGGGAGAACCGGTGCTTTTGAAGGGAAAGGTGACAATAACCGAAGGCAGGGTAAAAAACGGCAAAAGGCAGGACAGGATAAGCTACAGCCTTTCCGATGAAGAAAAGACGATTCAGCTTACAAGGAGCCTTACTTTCGACGTGACGGTAAGGGAAATAAAGGAAAAAAGGCAGGTAATAGAAGATGCCATCCTTTCCCGGTTCAGCGAAAACATCACCGTGAAGCGAGGAAAAACGCAGGATAGGTACAGCCTGGTTTCTTATTCCTTTTCCTCCTCTCAGGTTACCGATATTACACCTTCGGTCGATTATACCTCCCTGAATTTCGGCGGAAGGAAGGTATACTCGATAAACCGGGATGAAGGGGAAGTGGTAGTGGAATTTTCTTCAAAAGGGGTTGAATACAACAGCCCTTTCGGCGGCTTAGAGATAAGGAAAAGCACCTATTTGATTACCTGCAGCAGGAAGGAAAACTCAAAACAAAATATTCCCGCCCATTCCTGGGATGCTAAAATAGGTTCGGAAATATACCGGGAAATAACCAGGGATTTATCATATATCAAAAACGATCCAAAGCTCATAAGCTTCGAGGGAGGATTTCTGGAGGAAACCAGAGAGTTTTCGCGGATGAAATACGATTACGACCTCCCCAGGATGAAGGATGGTGTCCCGCTTTCGTCAGGCAGGAATTCGGGGGCAATGGAAAAGACCCTGGAAACGTCGCCGGTCAGCAAACGGATGCAAATCGTGAAGGCGGCAGATTTGAAAAACCACTGGGCAAAAGAAGATGTGGAAAAGCTCCTGTCCCTTGGAATACTAGTACAAACGGGAAACTATTTTTACCCGGAAGGTTATGAAAAAAGGGGCAATTTTGCAAAGGCCTTAGGAAGGCTTATGGATTCCCCTTCAAGGGTTTCTAAGATCCTGGAAGGGAGCGGTGCGGGCCTTTTGAAAAACCCCGGTGCAAATGGGGGAAAATCCCTGTACGATGATGTGAGCGAAAAAGAAGAAGGCTACGAATACATTGAGAGCCTCTACCGGTTTGGGGTTATGGAGGGGACGGCCTACCGGCTCTTTTCCCCCGATAAAACTCTTACCAGGGCGGAAGCGGTAACTTCCCTGGTAAGAGCCCTGGGCCTTATAAATGCGGCGGGAGAATATCCGGGTAGCACTGGGTTTCTCGATGATGACTCCATTCCCTCCTGGGCAAAAAGGGCGGTTTTTGCGGCAAAGGAGCTGGGACTTGTAAAGGGAGACAGGGCGGGCTGCTTCAGACCTTTTGACCCGCTCACTAAGGCGGAATCGGCGGTGCTGCTTTCCAGATTTTTAAGTTATTTAAAGGATGATATTAAAAAGGATTTTATAAAAAGGAGCTTGAGTTTTTAAAGGCTTTTAAAGCCTTTTTTATTTTGCCTGTATAAAAAACCGTGCCGGGCAAAAAACTATAAAAAAACAGGAAGTGAAGGAATATGACATTGAAGGATTTTATTAATTCCTTCAATATAACTCAGGTGATAATTTTTATAGCTTCCGGCCTTTTTCTTCTTCTTGTGGACAGACCATATTTGAAAAAAAAGGGCTATACTCGGGACGAGAAGTTCTGCACCGCTGTAGGGTTTTTCTACATTTTTGGGATTCCCGCCCTTTATCTTCTTATCTCCCTTTTCCTGAAATAACTTTTCCACAATCGAAAGGGTGAGGCCGTTGAAAAAGCTCTTTAAAACCCTTTTTAACACGGAAAAAACGGAAATATACCATAAAAAGGATATTTATCCGGACACTTCGCGAAAGCTGAACAAGGATATAAAGGAAAATTTAAAAATTTTAAGTGAAGAGTATTTTATAGACTGCGATGACGTCATCCTCAGGGAATTCGATGTAATGGACGCATCCGGGAAAAGACACAGGATGGCGGTGGTGTGGATAGACGGCCTTGTGGATAAACAGCTAATTCAGGATCACGTGATAAAAGCCCTTTTAATCTTTGGAAGGGAAATGCCACCTGCCGCCGGGGCGGACCGATTTCTTTTGCTCATCAAGGAGAGCTTTTTAACGGCTGCGGATTTAAAGGAATCGGACAATTTCGGAGAGGCGGTGCTTGCGGTCTTAAGCGGGGATACCCTTTTGCTTTTGGACGGTGTGGGGAAAACCCTGATAATCAGCTCCCGGGGCTGGGAAAAAAGGAGCATTCAGGAACCCTCTACCGAAGCGGTGATCCACGGCCCAAAGGACGGCTTTACCGAGACCTTCAGGATAAATGTGGCCCAGGTGAGAAGAAGGATCAAAGACCCCAATCTGAAGATAAAGACGATACGTTTGGGGAGGCATACCCGCACCGATGTGGCGGTAATGTACATAAAAGGGATTGCAAACCCGAAGGTGGTGGAAGAATTTCTAAAAAGGCTCGACAAAGTGGATGTGGAAAGCATCATGGATGCAGGGTATTTAGAGCAGTACATCGAAGACTCCTGGGCATCGCCCTTTCCCCTTTTTAGAAGGACGGAAAGGCCCGATGTGGTAAGTGCTGCCCTCTTAGAAGGTTGTGTTGCTCTGATATGCGATAATACCCCCTATGCCCTTATAGCCCCCGTTACCTTCTGGAGCCTGTTTCATTCCGCCGAGGACTTTTATGAAAGGTGGCATATTGCAACCCTGGTGAGGTATTTGAGGTTTCTTGCGGTTTTTACCGCCACCTCCGCCCCTGCCCTTTACGTAGCCTTTGTCTCCTTTCATCCGGGGCTTTTGCCCACCGACCTTGCCCTATCCATAGGTGCCAGCCGGGAGGGCGTCCCCTTTTCTTCAACCATTGAAGCCCTTATCATGATGACCGCTCTGGAGCTTTTGAGAGAAGCGGGGGTAAGGCTCCCGGGGCCTATCGGCCAGACCATAGGTATTGTGGGCGGCCTTGTGGTGGGGGAAGCTGCTGTAAGGGCGGGCATCGTAAGCCCCATAATGGTCATAGTGATAGCGGTAAACGCCATATCCTCCTTTGCCATTCCAAGCTACAGCGTGGCCATAGGTTTCAGGCTCCTTACCTTTATATTTTTAGCCCTGTCTTCCTTGGCGGGGCTGTACGGCATAGCAATAGGTTATATCTGGTTTGTTCTTTACCTTTGTACGTTAAAGAGCTTTGGTGCCAATTATTTGGACCCTTTTGTGAATTTGGACCCGGAAAAAATGGAAGATTTGATGGTGAGATACCCCCTTCGCTTTATGTCAAAAAGGCCCGATTTTACCCATCCTCTGGATGAAACCACCATAAACAAGGAACTTTTATCCAAAATTCAAAGCGGTGATGAAGATGCTGATGGATAACGACAAAATTTCCACCAGGCAGGCAATAGTATTTTTAATCAGCATAGCCATAGGAGCGGGGATTTTAAGCCTGCCGCGACAGGTGGACGAAATGGCGGGACAGGACGGCTGGATATCCATAATCCTGGGCGGGATTATTACCCTGATAGGCGGCCTTATTGTCGCAGCCTTAGTTGCAAGGCAAAAAGAGGATGCGGTGAAGATTTCGGAAAAACTTGCGGGAAGGTTTATTACCGGGGTTATCGGTGTATTTTATATTATCTATTTTTTGATGACCTCCGCTGTTGTAAACCAGACCTCGGCGGAGGTAATAAATCAATTTTTGCTGGAACACACACCTAAAGGGTTTACAATTTTCAGCATTCTGCTCCTTGGATTTTACGCCGTGAGGGTGGGCATCGAGCCAACGGTAAGGGCGGTAATGGTACTTTTTCCCATTGCAATGTTTGCCTTTGCTTTAATCGTTTTTACCTGTCTTTCCAGAGCTAAAATAGATGAAATACTGCCCGTAATGACCACCCCTTTTAAAAATATTTTTTCCGCTTCCCTGCAAACCCTTTTTGCTCTGGAGGGGTTTGAGGTGCTATTATTCCTTGCACCCTATTTGAGAAAGCCCGAGAAGGCTAAAATTATAGTTACTCTGTATAGTGCGGTTACCACCCTTTTTTATCTTTTCATAACGGTCGTAACTTTCATGGTCCTGGGCAAAAACGAAACCAAATTCTTTGTATGGCCCGTTTTTATGATGATAAAGGGGATAACCGCACCCGGGGAAGTGTTTGAAAGGCTGGACGCCTTTGCCATAACCATTTGGGTGGTTCAAATATTTACAACTTTAGTAGGATATTATTTCAGCACGGCCATTATCGTAAAATCTCTTTTTAATTTAAAGGAAGAAAGTTACCTGAGCGCAGTATTTTTGCCCCTTTTTTATTTTGCGGCAAACCTGCCCAATAATTTTGCCGAAAACAAAGATTTAGCGGGGTATGTGAATTACCTTATATATCCTGCCGCATTTTTTATTCCCGCTTTTTTGCTTCTCCTTAGCTTTTTAAAAAAGGCGGGTGGCAAATCGTGAAGAGCTTTTTAAAAATTTCTTCCATCCTGTTAATCCTTTTGGTCTTGCTTACCGGGTGCTGGGATATGGTAGACATAGACAGGAGAATTTTCATAGGCAACGTAGGAGTGGATAAAGCCGATGATAAGTACCTTTTTATCTTCACCTACCCCATAGTGAGAAAGCTGGTAGGGGGTGAAGGAGGCGGGGGCGGTGGTGGAGGAGGAAAGAGCATATATACGATAAAAACCGAAGCCCGTTCCTTCACCGAAGCGGTGTCCCTCATAGCCCACCGGACCAGCAGGCGGATATATTTCGACCACAGTAGAAACATCATCATAGGAGAGGATGCGGCAAGGTCCGGATTGAAAGAACTCGTGGAATCCTTTGAAACTAACACCCAAACCAACAGGAGAAGTTTTCTCATTATAGCGAAGGGCAAAGCAGAGGAAATATTGGGACAGGAAAGCGAGCAGGAAATGCTGCTTGCCTATTACATAGAGAGCCTTTTCAAGGATGCCCAGAATAAAGGAGATATAATTATTAAAGACTTTTCCCAGGTTATGGAGCAGATTCACTCTTTAAAGGGGAATGCTTTGATGCCCGCTATTGTGAAAACCGGAAAGGAACTGGATGTAAATGGCGGTGCGGTGATAAAAAATTACAGGCTGGCAGGATTTTTGGACCCGGAGGAGGCAAGGGGCATAAACATCCTGAGGGGAGAAGCCAATCAAACCATTACCGCCTTTGATCTGGGAGATAAGAAAATGGTGGTCTGCGAGATAAACAGAGTCGACTCCAAGCCGGTTCTTGTAAAATCCGGTGAAGCGCCGGTTCTAAGGTACGACATAGAAATAGCCGCTTCGTTAAAGGAAGCTCCCATCATGAAAATAGATTCGAAGGTATTGAAAGAGCTGGAAGAAACCTTTGCCTCAGAGATAAAAAAGCAGGTGGAAAAAGGAATAGAAAAAGTACAGAAAGATTACAGGGTGGATGTCCTGGGCGTGGGAGAGTACCTATATAAATACAAACCCAGAGTCTGGAAAAAATACGAAAAGGACTGGGAGAATATCTTCCCCGATGCAGAAATCATAATAAACCCAAAAGTAAAATTTATAAACCTGGGTCCCGTAATATGATTATCACCGCTATTTTGTGGGAATAATTTTACTAAAGGAAAACCGTAGGGGAGAGGCAAAAAATGAAAAGGGTAAAAAGGGTGCTTTTCTGCCTTGTTGTAATACTAATTGCCGGTTTTTTCGCTGCCGTATTTTCCGGCTATGCGGTAAAAAGCGATGAAAAATACGTGCACGAAGGGGTAATACGCCTTCATGTGGTGGCAAACAGCGATGCAAAGGAGGACCAGGAACTGAAGCTAAGGGTCAGGGATGCGGTGCTGAAAAATCTGATGCCGGTCCTGGAAAAAGTTAATACTCATGAAGAAGGCAAAGATTATATAATTTCCCACCTCAAAGAAATCGAAGAGGTGGCGCAAAAAGAGGTTCAAAAATACAACAAAGAATACCGGGTAAAGGCCTATTACGGGGTCTTCCCCTTCCCGCCCAAAAAATACGGGCTTTTGTACATGCCGGCGGGAAACTACGAAGCCTTGAGGATAGTCCTGGGAAGGGGCGAAGGGCAAAACTGGTGGTGCGTGCTCTTCCCTCCCCTGTGCTTTGTGGATATAGCAAAAAAAGACCTTACAAAAGAGGAAGAAATTTTGTTAAACGGTGAAAAAATAAAGATTACCTTCAGATTAAAATCCGAAGAGATGCTAAAAATGGCCCTGAACCGCCTGAGAGAAGGTGCCAGGATCGCCTTTAAAAGATAGAAATTTCATGTAAGATTTTACACATATATACAAAGATGAACATAAAATATAAGGCAAATAAATATTTTGCATATCAAAAAATCCCGTTATTTATTGTTATTGGCTTTTAACCATCCCTATAAAGGATTAAAGGGGAATGCGCTTTATTTTCTTTAAAATTAAAGCGTTTTTTTCTTTTTTGCTCCCATATTTCACAAAAAATTAACATTGTGTTCGGAATTTGTTTATTGAAATTTTAGAGAATATGTGCTTTAATATGTTTGTTTATTTATTAGTTTAAAAAATCAGAGGGAGTGTGAAGCATGAGATGAATATTGAAAGACAGCAGGAGACCCCTCTGTTTTCTGCCCTGAAGAAGTACGTGGAGGACAGGACCATATCCTTTCACGTGCCGGGGCATAAGGGCGGCAGGGGAATACCGGAGTTTAGAAGTTTTGTAGGGGATAACATCCTGGCCATTGATGTGACCGCGGGTCTTCTGGACCTGGACAACATCTGCAACCCCCGGGGAGTTATAAAGGAAGCGGAAGAGCTTGCAGCCGACGCCTTTGGAGCCGATTACGCTCATTTTCTGGTAAACGGCACCACATCCGGTATACAGGCAATGATACTTTCGGTAGCCGATCCGGGAGATGAAATAATCATACCGAGAAATGCCCACAGGTCGGTAGCCGGGGGACTTATTTTAAGCGGTGCAAGGCCGGTTTATATACAGCCAGTTATAGATGAGTACATGGGCATAGCCATGGGAATAACGCCGGAAAGCGTGCGAAAAGCTCTGGTGGAGCATCCCAACGCCAAAGCGGTTTTTGTAATCAACCCCACCTATTACGGGGTGGCTTCCAATTTGAAAGAAATCGTGGAAATCGCCCATTCTTTCGGGAAGCCCGTCATAGTTGATGAAGCCCACGGGGCACATTTCGGTTTTCACCCCGAGCTTCCCCTTTCGGCGATGGAAGCCGGGGCGGACATGAGTGCGGCCAGCGTTCACAAATTGGCGGGTTCCATGACCCAGAGCTCGATACTCCTCGTGAAAAGCAAATTTATAGACGACAGGCGGGTAAAGGCTGCCATGAACCTTACCCAGACCACCAGCCCTTCCTATCCGCTGATGGCATCGCTGGATGTGGCGAGAAAGCAGATAGCCCTGCACGGAAGGGAAATGCTTTCAAAAGTTATAAAGCTTTCGGAGGATGCAAGAAACAGGCTAAATAAGATGGAAGGCCTTTACGTAATGGGCAGGGACAGGGAAGGCACCGAAGGGTGCTTCAGGTACGACCCGACCAAGCTTGCGGTGAATGTAAGGGAGCTCGGGCTTTCGGGATTCGAAGTGGAGAAGATATTAAAATACCAGTACCACATACAGGTGGAGCTGTCCGACCTTTACAACGTGCTTGCGGTGAGTGCCATCGGCGATTCCGAGGAGAGCATGGAGGCCTTTGTAAGCGCGATGAAGGAAATAGCCGAAAAATACGCAAGAAAAAACGTAATAAAGATTACAGCATCGTTGCCCGAAAGCGGCGAACAGGTGGTTTCTCCCCGTTTTGCCTTCTACGCCCGGAAAAAGGCCGTAAGGCTGGAGGAAGCGGAAGGTGAAGTTTCAACGGAAATGCTCATGGCATACCCGCCGGGGATTCCGATAATCTGCCCGGGGGAAAGGATAACGAAGGAAATCATAGATTACGCCAAGGCCCTTCAGGCGGAGGGCTGTCACCTGCAGGGCACCGAAGACCCGGAAGGCCTCGAAATAAAGGTAATTGCCGACAAAGAGGCGCTGGAAATGCAGTATTTCCGCTTTCAGCAGGCGGAAAGGGTAGGATGATAATAATATTAAATAAAATGAGGGATAATATAAACGTGCGCGAAAAATTTAAAAAGGAGGGGGCTTTATGTCCCGAAGAAGGCGCGGCGTCATGTCCGAAGCCCTCAAGTACGAACTGGCAAAGGAGCTTGGGGTATACGACATAGTCGCGAAAGAGGGTTGGGGTTCCGTTCCTTCCAGGGACTGCGGCAATCTCGTAAGGCTTGCTATTGAAAAAGCGGAACGCGCAATGCTTGAAGACTATAGAAAGCTCCACCCCGAGGGCTAAAGCTTCCTTGAGCGCACAAAACCAGGGTATCACACCCTGGTTTTTATTTTTTCCTTTTCAGGCTTTAACCTTTTTAAAGGAAAATGAATAATATAAATGTACTCAAAAATTCTATACAGGGGGAAGGCTTATGAAGCTTCCCGCGTTTGCCTTTGGGGAAAGGCCTTTAAAAATCACGAAGCCGTATCTTGCGGGCACCGACGTAAGGCACCTTCAGCAGGCGCTGAAGGAATTGGGGTTTTACGATGAAAGTGTGGACGGAATTTACGGTAAAATTACCGATAAAGCCTTTAAAAGGTTTAAAAAATACCTGGGGGAAGAAAGGGACGAAAGGGCACTGGAAATCCTGAAAATTTATCGGGATTACGGCATAGGAAGCTGGAAAACCTCTCGGGGGGATTTTTCCAATGCCGGGCATATCCCCTTTATCATTCCCGATAAATTGAACTCACTTTTTTACAAAAATTTAAAAGACGTAAAAGCAATCACCGCATATAAAAATCGTATATTCGTAACTTGTGAAAATATTCTTATTTGTGTAGATGCTAAAGACGGCAGGGTTTTGTGGTATAATAACGAAATAAATCCCCGGTACCCGGTAACCGCCACTTCCGACTGTCTTATTGTTCCCGAGGAGGGAATAACCTTAATTGACCCTTTCAGGGGGAAAGTGTTAGAAAAAATCAAGCTCGAACATCCGGTTTGCGGCAGCCCCGTATATTATAAAGGAAAAATCATTTTCGCCGATGAAAAGGGGAAAATTTCCGCTGTTATCCCGAAAAGGGGCACTGTCTGGGAATTTAATCCGGGAGGAATTTTTACCACACCGCCTGTTTATTACGATGATAATCTATTTTTTGCCTCTTATGACAGGAATGTATATTGCCTTGACATGACGGGCGGGGTTTTGTGGGAGACCAAAATTTCCGACTATATCAATGAACCTTTATTTTTACAGGAGACCCACCTCTTTGCCCTGGGAGATGGAAGATTATTTGCTTTTGACAGGTTTTCGGGCGAAACTTTGTGGCTTAAAGCGCTGCCCGAAAAGGATATTTCCTCTTACTGCCTTGCCGGGGGCAAGGTGTATATATTAAGTAAAAAGGGGAATCTTTACATAATAAATACGATGGATGGGGATTTTTCCGGGGTAGCGGCTTTGCCGATGGAACCTGCGGGCTTACTTTTTGGAAATGAGGAAAAACTTTTAATAGGAAGTAAGGGCGGGCTTTTTGTATATAAAATATCGGAGAACGGGGTAACCTTAAAAGAAAAATATCTGGAAGGCCATGAAATTAGGGCCGTAGCCTTTACGGGCAGGTGCCTTTTCGTGGCAACAAAAGAAGGACTATTTGTTTTAAGTTGAGGAGGGGTATTTTTGAGCGGCAAACCCATCGGAGTATTTGATTCCGGGATAGGCGGCCTTACGGTGGCAAAAGAGATAATGGAACTTCTCCCCGGGGAATCAATAGTGTATCTCGGGGATACAGCCCGGGTGCCTTACGGGTCTAAATCCCCGGAAACCATTACCCGCTATGCCTTTGAAGGGCTGAATTTTCTATTATCAAAAGATGTGAAGCTGGTGGTGATTGCCTGCAATACGGTAAGCGCCACATGCCTTAAAGAGCTGCAGGAAAATTCAAATGTGCCGGTAATAGGAGTGATTGACCCGGGAGCAAAAGCGGCGGTGAGGGCGACCAGAGAAAAAAAGGTGGGGGTCATAGGCACGGAAAGGACGGTAAAGAGCGGTGCCTACGAAAGTGCCATAAAAAATATGGACGGAAATATTAAAATACTTTCAAAGGCCTGCCCTCTTTTTGTGCCTCTGGTAGAAGAAGGATGGCTGGACAGGGAGGCTACCTATCTTACCATCGCCGAATACCTGATGCCCTTAAAAAGGGAGGGCATAGATACCTTGGTGCTGGGATGCACCCATTATCCCCTTTTAAAACCCGCCATTTCCCGGGTGCTGGGAGAAGGTATAAAATTGGTAGACTGCGCCAAGGAAACGGCGGTGGTGGTGAAAAACACCCTGGAAGATTCCGGTCTTATTAGCCGGAGGATTCCGGCAGAGGGAATTATTCATAAATATTACGTCACCGACAACACGGAAAAGTTCAGGGAAATCGGGGAGATGTTTTTAAAAAGGAAAATCGAGCATATAGAAAAGGTGAGGTTGTAAACGTGCCGGCGTGAGTCTTTGGGCTTTGATTTCAAAGCCTTTTTTTTAACCAAAATACCGGTGAAAACATAGTATATAAATATGAAAGGTAAAAAGGGGAGAGCAGCGGGAAAATTTTTGCGAGGAGGGTTAGGCGTGAACACCTCTTGGCTAAAGGTAATAGGTGAGGTGCTTACCAGCGAAGCCGTAATGGAACCGATAATTGCAGCTTTACTGGGGTACGGCATTAACGTCTACAACAAAAATAGAAGGTTCAGGATGATAATGGAAATAACCGCCGATGTGGTGGATTATATAGAGGAGCACTACAAGGAATGGGGGATAAAGGGAAATCAAAAGATGGAAAAATTCCTGGAAATCTTTGCGAAAGAGTTCAAAAAGCATTTCGGGAGAAAGCCCACCCGGGAAGAACTGGAAACTGCAAAAATTCGGGCAGAAGCTCTTGTTTTCCGGGCAAGACTTGCTTCCATGAATTATTACAATTACGATAATTACAATATAATTAAAAAAAGTGTGATAAAAAAATAGTTTTGTTGCATAAAATTGGGCAAAAATATATAATATTAATGTATTTTAGGTTTTTTGAATGGAGGAAAATAAGGGTGGACATCAAGCAGAAAATAAGGGAGGATATAAAAAACCTTATAATTTCGGCTCTGAAAGAGGCAAAAAAAGAAAAGGCCTTAGACTTTGATGAAATTGCTCCCTTTGCGGTGGAGGTTCCCCGGGAAAAGGCTCACGGGGATTTTGCCGCCAATGCGGCTATGGTGATGGCAAAAAAAGCCAAGCAAAACCCCGTGAAACTGGCAGGGATCATCAAGGAATATGCGGAAAAGCACCTGTCCATTTTTAAAAGCATCCCCGTGGAAAGGATAGAAGTGGCGGGGCCGGGTTTTTTGAATTTTTATTTAAAAAGGGACTGGGCTCATGAAGCCCTTTGCTACATATTAAAAGAAGGAGAAAACTACGGCAGGCAAAATATAGGGAACGGGAAAAAGGTTCAGGTGGAATTTGTAAGCGCGAATCCCACAGGCCCGATGCATATGGGCAATGCCAGGGGTGCCGCCCTGGGCGATGCTTTAGCGGAGCTTTTGAAAACCGCCGGATACGATGTGACAAGGGAGTTTTACATAAATGATGCGGGGAATCAAATTGAAAACTTTGCTTTATCCCTTGAGGCCAGGTATTTACAGCTTTATGGCATACCGGCCGAAATCCCCGAGGGAGGCTACCACGGTGAGGACGTAATTGAACATATGAAGGAGTTTGCACAAATAGAAGGCGATAAATACCTGCACGTAGACCCCGAGGAGAGGAGAAAGGTTTTTGTCGAATACGCTCTGGAAAAAAATATCCGCCGCATGAGGCAGGACTTAGAAAATTTCGGTGTACACTTCGACATCTGGTTTTCCGAGAGGTCCCTGCACGACAGCAAAAAGGTAATAAAGACAATAGAAAAGCTTCGGGAACGGGGGTATACCTACGAGAAGGACGGGGCGCTGTGGTTTGCCGCCACCAAATTCGGCGTGCCCAAGGACGAGGTGCTGATACGCCAGAACGGCATTCCCACTTACTTTGCCGCCGATATCGCCTATCATAAGGACAAGTTTGACAGGGGATTTGAGTGGGTGATCGATATCTGGGGAGCGGATCACCACGGCCACGTGCACAGGGTAAAGGCGGGGCTTGCGGCTCTCGGCTATGACCCGGAAAGGCTGACCATTATAATAATGCAGCTTGTAAGGCTTTTCAGGAACGGCGAGATAGCCCGCATGTCCAAGAGGACGGGTAAAGCTGTTACCCTTTCGGACCTCATAGAAGAGGTAGGGAAGGATGCGGCCAGATTTTTCTTTAATTTGAGGAGTGCGGACACCCATCTGGACTTTGACCTGGACTTGGCCGTAAAGCAATCGGAAGAAAACCCCGTTTTTTACGTGCAGTACGCTCATGCGAGGATTTCAAGCATACTGAGGGTTGCCAAAGAACAGGGTGCGGATATTGAATTTGAAAACCTCTCCGTTGAAGAGATAAGGAAGCTGGCGGGACTTTTAAAGGAAGACGCGGAAGTGGAGCTTGTCAAAAAACTTGCGGAATTCCCGGAAGAAATACGAATTGCAGCGGAAAACCTTTCTCCCTATCGAATAGCCAATTACGCTATGGACTTGGCGTCGCTTTTTCACTCCTTCTACAACAGCTGCCGGGTGCTTACTGAAAATGAGGATTTGACCCGGGCCAGGTTAATTCTAATTTTCGCAACCAGGAGGGTTTTGAAAAACGCCTTCAGGATACTGGGCATATCGGCACCCGAGCGCATGTAAAATACCCTGAGCTAAGGGGTTGGTAAATTGAAAGAAATCGAAATTATAAAGGCTCAGTTGGAGCTCCTGCTCTCCCATATCGAAGAGGGAATACATATTGTGGACGATTCGGGAGTAACGGTTTACTACAACGATGCGGTGGCAAAAATAGAAGGGCTTACTAAGGAAGAGGTTGTCGGCAGGCATATTTTAGAAATATTTCCATCTCTGGATGAAGAGCAAAGCACCCTCTTAAAGGTTTTGAAAACCGGCGAACCCATTTACGAAAAGGAGCAGACCTTTACCAACTACAAGGGGAAGAGGATAACGAGCATAAATACCACCCTGCCTATTAAGGTGGGCGGTAAAATAATCGGTGCGATGGAAATTTCCAGGGATATCACCTCGGTAAAGGACCTTTCCGAGAGGATAAGCGATCTGCAGGCAATAATCTACGGCAAGAAAAGGCCCGAGGAAAAAAAGACGGGTGCGGTTTTCACCTTTGACGATATTATCGGAGAAAGCAGGGGGATAAAAGAGCTAAAAGCCCTGGCAAAGAGAGCCGCCAAAAGCTTTATTCCCGTCCTCGTATGGGGAGAAACGGGAACGGGCAAGGAGCTCTTCGTTCAGGCCATCCACAATGAAAGCCCGAGGAAGAATAAGCCTTTTATTCCCCAAAACTGTGCCGCTCTTCCGGCCACCCTCCTGGAAGGGATACTTTTCGGCACCATAAAGGGAGGTTTCACGGGGGCGGAAGACAGGCCCGGGCTTTTTGAGCTTGCCGACGGCGGGACGCTGTTTCTCGATGAGATAAACTCCATGCCTTTGGAGCTTCAGGCAAAGCTTTTGAGGGTTCTTCAGGAGGGCACCGTCAGGAGAATAGGGGATACAAGGGTGAGACTCGTTGACACCCGGGTAATTACCGCCTGCAGTGAGGATCCCGTAGAAGCGGTGAGAAAAAAGAGGCTAAGGGAAGACCTGTTTTACCGGATAAACGTGGTTTCACTTAGGATTCCTCCTTTGAGGGAAAGAAAGGAAGACATCCCGATCCTGGTGGATTATTTTATAAAAAAATACGGTCCCGAGAGCGAAGGTTCGATAAAGGTATCCCAGGCGGTTATGGACATTTTTTATGAATACCCGTGGCCCGGCAACGTGAGAGAGCTCGAGCACGCCATCGAAGGTGCCCTGGTAATCATGGAAGGAGACACGATACTTCCGGTCCATCTTCCCCTGCAAATAAAAAGTTATTTTTCACCCGTCAAGGGGAATATAATATATCAGGAGACTATGAACCTGCAGGAAACCCTGGAGAAGGTAGAAAGGGATTTAATAAAAAAGGCTATTGAAAACACGAGGGGTAACATTTCCAGGGCAGCAAGGCTCCTGGGGATTCCCCGGCAGACCCTTCAGTATAAACTCAGGAAAATAAGTGAAATTAAAGGCGAAAATTACCGGAAGGAAGAAAAGGAAATAGAAAACTCCAGCTAAAATGATAAAATCAAGGAGGAATTTTAATTTTTACCAAGAATATATTAAAATATATTATTTTTGAAAATTATTTTTGTGAAAATTCCCCTGTGCGGTTTAACCGGTAAAGAGGAAAGAAAGGGAGGTTTTTAACTGTGAAAATAAGATGGTTCGGTCATGCGTGCTTTATGCTGGAGTCCGTGGCGGGCACCAAGATTGTCACCGACCCATTTGATGGAAGCGTGGGATATAAAGTACCCAAGGTTGAAGCCGATGTGGTCACCGTAAGCCATGACCACTACGACCACAACTATGTGGAAGCGGTTCACGGAGACCCCACGATTATAAAAGCTCCGGGAGAGTACATCACCTGCGGCGTCAGCATTAAAGGGATTTCCGCCTTTCACGACGAAGCAAAGGGTGCAAAAAGAGGTCAGAACATAATCTTCGTATATGAAATAGACGGTGTAAGGATATGCCATGTGGGAGACTTGGGGCACCTTCTTTCAAAGACCCAGGTTGAGGAAATAGGAAGGGTGGATGTGCTTTTAATCCCGGTGGGTGGAACCTTTACCTTGGATGCGGAAGGGGCTATTGCGGTTAAAGAACAGCTTTCCCCGAAAATTACCGTGCCCATGCATTTTAAAACTCCGGCGGTAAGCATGCCCATTGACCCCGTAGACAAATTCCTGGATAAGGTGGGAGGAGGAGAATTTTTGGATTCCAACACCCTGGAGGTCACGGCGGACGACCTCAAGGGCGATGTAAATCGCGTGGTGGTTTTAAAATACGAGTAAAAAGCAGCAAATGTGCTGCTTTTTTTGTTATTAAATTTAATAAACTTCCCTTGAAACTGATGTAAAGCATACTTCAATCCCTGTTATACCCAGGGATTTTTTTATGACATATGCTCCAAAACATATGATTTAAATAAGTGCATACCTGTTCGGGCATAAAATTAAAAAACGATAATAAAAATTTTACTGAGCAAAATAGAAGTTTTTCCAAAAATTAATTATAATAACATTAAAGAATTTCATATATTCGATTTTTTCACGGATGAGGATATTTTAAAATTCATGATTAAATGCAATATAAAGTAAAAATTTAAAATTCTATTACGAAAGAAATCTTAAAACTTATTATCCCAATAAATATATATTAGGAAATGCTTGGTGATGAATTAGAATAACTAAGAAATATAAATTAGTGAAAAAGGAGTGAGAAAATGAATTTTATAAAGACTGTTATAAATAGCAATAAACTTTCAGGGATTATTGATATCCCGAATGAGCTGAAAAACAAGGTTGTGGAAGTAATTATTTTGCCGTTGGCCGATGCACCGGAAAATAAAAATATAAGAAAATTGAAGGGCGCTTTAAAAAAATATAAAAATCCGGAATTGATAAATTTAGAAAAAGAAGCGTGGCAAAAGGCGGTGGAAGAAAAACATGAACATAGTTGATGCTAATATAATCTTAAGATATTTGTTAGAAGATATTCCGGAGCTTGCTGAAAAAGCTGCCGAAATTTTGGAAAATAATGAAATATTTATCCCAAACGAAGTATTTGCGGAGGTAGTATATGTTCTGGAAAAAGTATATAAAATTAATAGGAAAGAAATAAAAAATATCTTGTGCGAGTTTTTAAGTTATAAACAAATAGAAGTGATTGATAAAGAATTATTAATGGAGGCTTTTAAAATATATTATGAAGTTAAAATAGATTTTATAGATGCAATATTGTATTCTTACAAGAAATGTAAAAACTATAATGTTCTTACATTTGATCGTAAATTAATGAAAATCATACAAAAATTATAGCTAAAAATAACCTCTTTATACATTCCGTTATTTTTGTAGATAAACTAACGCACATATACGAAGAAGAATATAAGAACATAAAGAAAATACCTATAAATGACCCTACGTCTTATTTGGATGCGGGAATTAAGGAGCGAAACTTAATAATGCGGCAAAAAGGTTTAAGATTATCTTCCAGAACAAAATAAAATACAGTAAAGGAAAGAGTATAGATAAAAACCGATAATTATTGACAACCCCCTTTTTATTTTTCTAAAATAGAGTGTATGGATTTTTTTATGTACGGAAAACTTTCAAGGGGGACTTATCATGCACACCAAGTTTATTTTCATAACCGGAGGAGTTGTCTCTTCGCTCGGAAAAGGCATCACCGCAGCTTCGCTGGGCAGGCTTTTGAAGGCAAGGGGACTTAATGTTTTCATGCAAAAATTCGACCCGTATATAAACGTTGACCCGGGGACCATGAGCCCCTACCAGCACGGAGAAGTTTTCGTCACCGAGGACGGCGCGGAGACGGATTTGGACCTCGGGCATTACGAAAGATTCATCGACGTCAACCTTACGCGGGACAGCAACGTAACCACGGGGCAGATTTACTGGTCGGTTCTCATGAAGGAAAGAAGAGGGGATTACCTCGGGGGCACGGTTCAGGTTATCCCCCATATTACTAACGAGATAAAGGAAAGGATTTTAAGGATAGCGCGGACGGAAAAACCCGACGTGGTGATTACCGAGATAGGTGGAACGGTAGGCGACATTGAGAGCCTCCCCTTTCTGGAGGCCATAAGGCAGCTTCGGGCCGATATAGGAAGGGATAACGTCCTTTATATCCACGTCACATTGGTGCCCTACCTTTCCAAAGCAGGAGAATTAAAGACAAAGCCCACCCAGCACAGCGTAAAGGAACTCCGGAGCATAGGCATACAGCCCGATATAATAGTCTGCAGGGCTGAAAAACCCCTTTCCGAGGAGCTTAAAGAAAAAATCGCCCTTTTTTGCAGCGTGGAGCCGGAAGCGGTCATACAAAATTACGATGCCGAAACCATCTACGAAGTCCCGCTCATACTTCAAAAGGAAGGCCTCGACGAGGTGGTGGCAAGAAAGCTCGGATTTGACGGCATGAAAGCGGACCTTTCCGAGTGGGAAGAAATAGTGAACAAAATAAAAAATCCGAAAAACAGGGTAAACATAGCCCTTGTGGGGAAATACGTGGAGCTTCACGATGCGTATCTCAGCATAGTTGAGGCATTAAACCACGGAGGGATTGCCAACGACGCCCGGGTATTTATAAAATGGGTGCATTCGGAAGACTTAGAGGAAGAAAATATAGACCTGAAGGAAGTTTTTGATGGCATAAACGGCATCCTCATCCCCGGAGGATTCGGCGACAGGGGCATCGAAGGCAAAATAAAGGCAATTCAATACGCCAGGGAAAACAAAATACCCCTTTTTGGGATATGCCTCGGGATGCAGTGTTCGGTGATAGAGTTTGCAAGAAACGTCTGCGGGCTCAAGAATGCCCACAGCACCGAATTTTTCCCGAACACTCCCCATCCCGTTATAGACCTTATGCCCGAGCAGAGGGGCATAGAGAAAAAGGGCGGCACCATGCGCCTCGGGCACTACCCCTGCGTGGTAAAAGAGGGCACGAAAACCTTTGAGGCTTATAAAGAAGGAAGGATAGAGGAACGCCACAGGCATCGCTACGAATTCAACAACGACTACAAGGAAATCCTGGAAAAGAACGGACTTGTCATCTCGGGCATTTCCCCCGACGGAAGGCTCGTGGAGATAATCGAACTGAAGGACCATCCGTGGTTTATAGGGACCCAGTTTCACCCCGAATTCAAATCGAGGCCGGAGAGGCCCCATCCCCTTTTCAGGGAATTTGTAAAAGCCTCCCTCGAATACAGGAAAAAGCTGATTGAAGCATAAAACCGGAGTCAAGACTCCGGTTTTTTTGCGCCTTTTTCCTCAAACGTCTTGCTTAGCAAGGGGGGTTATAATAGAATAGAAATAAATTACAAAATATGGGGGGGTTTTATGCTGAAAAAACTTACCATAAAAGAGCTCTGCGATACCTGCGACCCGTCCCTTTTTGAATTTGAAACCACCGGAGAACTGGAGCCCATATCGGATATAATAGGCCAGCAAAGGGCCGTAAGGGCGATGGAATTCGGCCTTAAAATAGAAAAAAAGGGCTACAACATCTTCGTAAGCGGCCCCACGGGTACGGGCAAGACCACCTATGCGAGGATTGCCGTTTCAAAGGCTGCAAAGGAAAAAAGCGTCCCCGACGACATAATTTACGTATACAACTTTTCAAAGCCCGAAAAGCCTATTGCCCTATTTCTAAGAGCCGGCATGGGCTATGAATTCACTAAGGACATGGAAAAACTGGTAAACGAGGTCAAAAGGGAGATAAACAGGGCCTTTGATGATGATTCCTTTGAAGTGCAGAAGCAGGAAGTGATAGATAAATACCAGAAAAAGTCTGCGGAAGTTTTTGAAAAGCTCGAAGAACAGGCAAAAGCCGAAGGGTTTATAATTCAGAGGAGCCCGCAGGGCTTCATCACCGTGCCTTTAAAAGAAGGAAAGCCCATGAGCCAGGAAGAATTCGATGCCCTTTCCGATGAAGAAAGAAAGGCCTTAGAGGAAAAAGGAAGGAGCCTTCAGCCAAAAATAGATGAAGCCCTCCGTAGGGTGAGGCTGGTGGACAGGGAGGCAAGGGAGGAATTATTAAAACTTGAAAGAAAAACCGCACTTTCTGCCGTAAATCCTTTATTTGAAGAGATTACCGCCAAGTACGCCGAATTCCCGAGCGTAGTAAACTACTTAAAAGAAGTTAAGGACGACATGATAAAAAATTTAAGCGCTTTAAGGCAGTCTTCCCGGGAAAAAGGAGAGGAAGGCATCGACTTTTCTGCAATTTTATCCCAGGGTGCGCAAAGAGAGGACTTTTTTATAAGATACAAAGTGAACCTCTTTGTGGACAACAAAAGCACCGAAGGCGCGCCGGTGATAATAGAGACCAACCCCACCTACTACAACCTTTTTGGGAAAATCGAGGGCAAAGCCTCCTTCGGCACCGTTGTGACCGACTTTACTATGATAAAAAGCGGGGCAATTCACCGGGCAAGAGGAGGATACCTGATCCTCCAGGCGGAAGACCTTTTTAAAGACCCCTTTGCCTGGGACACCTTAAAGAGGACGTTAAAAAACGGTGAAGCCCGTATAGAAAACATAGGGGAGCAGTACAGGGTAATACCCACCGTTACCCTTAAACCCCAGCCCATACCCGTTGACGTAAAGGTGGTACTGATAGGTTCGCCCCTTTACTATTATCTTTTAAACGAATACGACGAGGACTTCAAAAAGCTTTTCAAAATCCGCGTGGACTTCGACGTGGAGATGGAAAAAACAAAAGAAAACCTGAAAAACTACGCCGCTTTCGTATGCCACATCTGTAAAAACGACGGTCTTTTACACTTTGACAAAGAAGCCGTGGCAAAGGTCATAGACTACAGCTCAAGGCTTGCGGAAGACAGGACAAAGCTTTCCACCAGGTTTAACGACATAGTAGAGCTTTTATACGAAGCCAGCGCATGGGCCAAGATACAGGGAGACGAAGTGGTAAAAAAACACCATGTACAAAAAGCCATTGAAGAAAAAGCCTACCGCTCCAACCGGGTGGAAGAAAAACTCTTAAAAATGATAGAAAAAGGGGAAATTATTGTCGAAACGGCGGGGAAAAAGGTGGGTCAGGTAAACGGGCTTTCTGTGCTGGACGTGGGCGACTACACCTTCGGCCAGCCTTCAAGGATAACCGCAACGGCTTACCTCGGCGATGCAGGTGTTGTAAACATAGAAAGGGAAGTAAAGCTTTCGGGCAAGATCCACGAAAAAGCGGTGCTGATACTTTCCGGTTACCTGGGAGAAAAATATGCAAAAGACATACCCCTTGCCCTATCCGCCAGCATAACCTTCGAGCAAAACTACGGCGGCGTGGAAGGTGACAGCGCCACCTGTGCGGAACTTTTGGCCCTTTTGTCCAGCATTTCCGGAATACCCGTAAGGCAGGACATAGCGGTGACCGGCTCTTTGGACCAGCACGGGAATGTCCAGCCCGTGGGCGGGGTAACCCACAAAATAGAAGGTTTTTACCACACCTGCAAGATTAAAGGCCTTACGGGCACTCAGGGGGTAATCCTTCCTTCCAAAAACACCGATAACCTCATGTTGAAAGATGAAGTTTTAGGTGCGGTAAAGGAAGGCAAATTCCACATCTACAGCGCCGACACCATAGATGATGTCATAGAAATAATGACGGAGATGAAAGCCGAAGAATTTCATCAAAAAGTGAAGGAATCCCTAAAATCCCTTGCCGAAAGGGCAAAGGAGTTTTTAGACGGCGAATAAAAAATTTATATCCAGCGGAAGGAATTTCCTATAAAATGAAGAATATAATTTATACCGATAATTATCAAATGAATTTTTCAGCATTGTTACACTATGTTACATTTCGTTTACAGATGGGCATATATTATTGACGCAAAATAAACCCCAATGCTATAATACCAGTAGAAGTTAAGCTTAGGAAAATATATAATCTTCTCAATCCTTTGAGAGGGGGGATAAGTAAGAAAATAATAAGCCTTTATAAAATAAAATAAAAATTATAAAAAAATAAGGAGGATTTGGGTATGAAATCAATTAAGAAGCTGCTGGCACTTGCGATTATCGCAACATTAGTGCTCGGCTTAATGCCCGTTGCTTTTGCAGCTGCACCCAGCGACGTAGCGGGTACAAAGTATGAGAAAGCTGTAAAACTATTACTCGATCTTGGTGTCACAACGGGTTACCCCGATGGCACTTTTAAGCCAGCAAATGTTGTTACGAGAGCCGAAATGGCTGCTTTCATAGTAAGAGCTCTCGGCCTTGAAGAAGCAGCTAAATTCTCAGCCGGTGCAACTCAATTCACAGATGTGAAAGCTGGAGATTGGTTTGCAGGCTTCGTAAACGTAGCATCAACTGTAGGAGTAATTAAGGGTTATCCCGATGGCACTTTTAAGCCAAATGCAACAGTTACTTACCCCGAAGCTGTTACAATGCTCGTTAGGGCTCTCGGATACACCGATGCTGATGTAGTAGGCGCATGGCCGGTAAACTACATAGTAAAAGCTTCTCAGCTCGGAGTATCCAAGGACGTAACCATTAAAAACGAAGGCGCTGTAAGAGGAGATATAGCTTTATTATTGAATAATACTTTATTTACAGATATGAAGAAAGAAGACAAAGATGCTGCTACAGTTAAACTAATTGAAAAGGGATTAAATGTAGTAAAGAAGACATTTGTAATAGCTAATATTCCTGATTTTGATAGTTCATTAAAAGAAGGCGAATTTAAATCTAATGAAGCAACAAACAATGTATATAAAGCAGGGAATGTTGATGTAAAAGCTTTACTTGGTATGAAAGTTGAAGCTTATGTAAAAGACGGCGAACTTGTTACCGCTATCCCCACTGGCAATACTGTAATTACTCCGAAAGATACTGTAACTGTTACAGCATCAGCATATAAAATAGAATATACAAACGATGCTGATGAAGATAAGACAATTTATGGTACAGCAAATACTTTTATAGTTTTCAATTTTGATCAAAAAACATGGGCAGATATTAATGATACCTACGTAACAATGATTGATAACAATGGTGACAATAAAGTGGATTATATTTTTGCGAAGAAATATGATTTAAGAGAAGTAAAATATGTTGATTTAGCAAACAGCAAGTTATATACTACGATAGATTCTTATCAATTAAAAGATGCTAAATATACAATTATTAAAAATGGAACAATGGCCAAATTATCAGATTTAACAAAAGGTGATATAATTCATGTCGCAAAGAACACAGCATCAGATAAGTTTGAAATAATTGCGGTTAACAAAACAGTAGAAGGGAAGGTAACTGAAATAGAAGGAACAACCTCACTCAAGGTATATGTAAATGGAGTAAAGTATAGCTTCAATACAACACTTGATGCTACAGTTGATGATAATATCACTGTTGATTCAACCTATAAATTTACTTTAGATAAAGATAATAAAATTGTTAAGAAAGAGCAAATTGCAGCGGCAAATGAAACAGTAGCTATGGTAGTCTATAAGGATACCTTCACTGAATTTGGCAAAACAATTTATAAAGTAAAATTGTTGTATGCTGATGGAACTGAAAAAGTCCTTGAAGTAAAAGATTTAGCAACATATAATGCTATAACTATAGCAAATTATATAAAATACACAACAGATTCAAATGGCAAAATAAATAGCATCAACACATGGGGAACAAAAGAAGTTACACCGAGTGGCACAGTTAAATTAAATAAAGATAATATTGAAGTAGGTTCAACAAAATATTTTGTAACTAATAATACGGTTGTTTTCTATGTATATAATAATAATATAGATGTAGTAAAATATAGTGATTTAGCAAAACAAACTTATTCTAATGCAACAATTAATTTATATAATCTAACTACTTTTAACGAAATTGGTACAGCAGTAATTTATAATAACCAACCGTTATCACAAGTGGCAATTTCTTCTGATGAAAATGTAATTTTAGTAACGAAGGTAACAACAGTAAGTGATGGAAAGAAAGTATATGGTTTTGTAAAAGGCTCATCAACATCTTTTGTTACAAAAGATCAAAATTTTGCTGCAGTAGCAGGTACAGTATATAGCTATAAACTTGATAAAGATGGATATGGTGTAAATATTACAATGACAAATAAAAAGGAAACCAATCAAGATGTTCAAGCTATAGATTCAGCAAGAATAAAAGTTAATAACACAATTTATAAACTAGCATCAGATGTAATAGTTTACAAATATGATTCCCAGAATAGCGCTTGGGTTGTAGGTTCGCTTGCAGATATCATAGCAAATGATGATACTAATATAGCAACAAATGTAGACTTATTTGTACTTGATAATGATTATCCTGATGTAGTAAATATTATAGTTATACGATAATAAAAAAAAGCTGCGGGTTTTATATCCCGCAGCTTTTTTATGGTGCGCGCGGCATGCCCGTGACCTTGATGATAAAAGTCCATCTGGGGTTGATAGCACCAACCGTTAGCTGAAGGCAAGGGTGTCTATCGCGAGGTGGAATCTGAAGGAAGCCGGAGGCAAAATCCCGGTCCGATGAACAGGAACTGCATATAAGGCATATGTAAGCCGGATGAGTTTGCAATATAAAACGAAGTCCAATGCTATCCGAGGCTTATGGTGTAAATGCAGTAGGAGCATAGAAGGAAAGGGTGGCGAGATTGAATCCCGCAGAAGCGCTGAGGTACGAGTGATGTCTGGCAGGCGTTAAGCACCTGCCATTTTTTATATGCACGAGGAATTCTCGCGACTTTGAATGGCAAAGCCTTTACGGGGGTGATAGCACATGACATAAAGCAAAGGCAAGAGGGCCTATCAAGAGATAGAAATATATAGAATATGATAAAATAAGGCGGCAAATCCCCGCCTTTTTTCTTTTCATCGAAAAAATTCTATCACCCCCATCTTCAAAATATGATAAAATTAAAAATATAAAAATCCTTAAAAAAAGAAAAAAAGGAGAAAATTTATGCTCATTGAGTTGAAAAACGTGAAAAAATACTACAGAACGGGTAAGTTAAATGTGAAAGCCCTTGATGGGGTGGATTTATCGGTGGAGGGGGGAGAGTTTTTAGCAATAATGGGCCCTTCGGGGTCGGGGAAGTCTACGCTTTTAAACATTATAGGGTGTCTCGATAAGCCCACGGAAGGGGAGTACATATTAAACGGGAAGAATGTGGAAAGGTTAAACGATGATGAGCTTTCCGAGATAAGGAATAACTACATAGGGTTTGTGTTTCAGACCTTTCACCTTTTGCCCGAGTACGATGCCCTTTTCAATGTGGAAATCCCTTTAATTTACAGGGGTATTTCTGCAAGGGAAAGGAAGGAAAGGGCAGAAGCTGCATTGGAAGCTGTCGGCTTAAAGGAAAGGATGAAACATAAACCCCTTGAACTTTCGGGGGGAGAGCAGCAGAGGGTTGCCATAGCGCGGGCGCTTGTGCAGGAGCCGCTTTTGATTTTAGCGGATGAGCCCACGGGAGCCCTTGATTCTAAAACCGGAAATTCCATAATGGAGCTTTTTTGCAGGCTGAATGAGGAAAAAAATCTTACCATAATTTTGGTTACTCACGATGAGAAGATGGCGCGCTACGGGAAAAGGGTTGTGCACATACTTGACGGCAGGATAGAGAGCATTACATTAAATTGAGTACATAAAATTTAAGCAAAAAAATTAGTTTTACGAATATTATCTTAAATATATAAGGGGGCTTAATATGTTTAAAAAGGTTACTGCATTTTTAATTATTGCGGCACTGGTGGTTGCAGGGGGATTTTACGCCTTTAAGAGTTTACTTCCTCCGCCGAAAAAGGAAGCTCAGGGGCCCGTTTACTCCACCGCAAAGGTTATAAGAGGGGATATAAGCGTAGGGGTTGAAACTTCAGGGCCTTTATACCCCAACAGCAGCGGAGGTATTATGGTGCCTTATAATCCCGAGTCTCAGGGAATGTTAAGCTACATAATAGATGAGGTTCTGGTAAAGGCGGGGGATACCGTCCAGGCGGGACAGGTGCTGGTAAGGCTCAGGGCACCCAATATTCAAACGGAGCTTGAAAACCTTCAAAAGCAGCTTGAGACGGCAAAAAAGGCCCTTGCCGATAAGCTGGGGACGACTCCCGATAAGCTCTACGAGGTGGACCCTTCAAAAGGGATAACCTTAACTGCTCCCATTGACGGGAGGGTTTTCGGGTTTTCCGCAAAGGAAGGGAATGAGATAAAGGAAGGGGAAATTGTCGCAAAGATAGTAAACGACTCTAAGTTCAAACTTCTGGCAAAACTCTATCCCGGTGAATTTGCGGTTGCAAAGGATTACAAAAAGGCCTTTTTGAGGTTTAACGTCTACGAAGGGGTGCTCGAAGGGGAAGTGGTGGACGTAAACGACGAACCGGTTACCGAAGCTGCCGGAGGAACGGATTACACGGGAGAAAAGATGTACCAGTATGTATACTACATGACCATTGAAGGAAAAAACCCCGGTTTAATACAGCCCGAACTTACCGCATACGTGGGGCTTGCCAAGGAAGGAGTGAAAAACCCCGAAAGCCCGGATGTCTTATGGCTTAAATACCCATCAAAAGTGGAAGGCTTTGCCGAAGAGGAATCGGTGTTTTCCACCGTTACCGCCCGGGTGACAAAGGTGTTTGTCAAGGAAAGGAGCAAAGTAAAAAAGGGCGATCCCTTAATTCAGCTTGCGGGCTCCGACGTCAGGGACTACATCCTCGAGGAGATGAAGAAGATATCCGAGCTTGAAAGCAAGATGTATAAGCTTCAAAACCAGCTTTCCATGCTTGAAATACGTGCACCGGTGAGCGGTGTCGTTGCGGATTTTAACGCTACGGTGGGAAAGACGGTGAATATGGGCGAATGGCTCGGAAATATATTCAACCCCGATGACATGACCATGTGGTGTCAGGTGGACGATATAGACATACTCCTCGTAAAGCAGGGTTCTCCCGTAAAGGTCACCTTAGATGCACTGCCCGGGAAAACCTTGGAGGGGAGCGTGGTATTTATATCGCCCATGGGCAAGGATCAGAGCGGCATTTCGAGGTTTGAGGTGAATATAAAGGTAAAGGGTACGCCGGAGCTAAAGCCCGGTATGCAGGCGAAGGCTTATATCGAAGCGGGGAGCGCGAAAAACGTCCTTTTGGTGCCGGTGGAAGCGGTATTTGAGGAAGACGGGCAGCCCAAGGTTGAGGTTTTAAATCCCGACGGGACCACAAAGGTGGTAAATGTCGAGCTCGGTTTAATGAACGACAGGTACGCCGAGATAAAAAGCGGACTAAACGAAGGGGATGAAGTGGTAACGGGTTCGAGCTTTGACGTCCTTCCATCCCAGCACATAAAGACGGATAGGCTCCTTCCCGGGCAAAACGGAAATCAGGGAAGCGGTACGGGTAACCAAAATAGCGGCGGCAAATGAGGTGAAAAGGATGAAAAAAAACGGCCTTGAAACCCTTTTAGTAAAGTTTTTTTTCTCGGCGAAAATGGCGTGGCACGGTGTTGCGGCAAAACCCCTTAGAACCTTCCTGACGGTGCTCGGGATTGCCATAGGTGTGGCATCGGTAATAAGTTTGATGGGAATAGGGGAAGGGGCGCGCCTTCAAGTTTTAAGGCAGTTTGAGAGCCTCGGCTCCAATGTTATAGAGATAAAAGCCCAGGACCCGAGTGTGGAATTCAGCCCCGAAGAGGCCTTTGAGCTCAAAGAACGGGTAAGCGGTATAAAATACGCGACGCCCATCATAAAGACCAAGGCGATAATGCGCTGGAGGAGGGCCAGGGGCGAAGTCCAGATACTCGGTGCGGGAAGCGACTACTATAAGGTGAGGGATTATAAGGTAATTACGGGGCACTTTTTTACCGAATGGCATGTAAAGGAGAGGGCAAAAGTTGCGGTTTTGGGATATAACATAGGAAAAAGCCTTCTAAACGGAAGGTCTCCCGTAGGGGCTACCTTCACCTTAAACAACGAGACGTACAGGGTGGTGGGGGTGCTATCTAAAAAAGGCAACAGTCAGGAAGGTCTGGATGACCTCATAATAATCCCCTATACTACGGCCCTGAAAATAGCGGGGAAAAGGACGGTAGACGAAATATGGGTGAAGGCGGACTCGGCAAAAAGCGCGGACCTTGCCATTGCTCAGCTCGGGAGGATTTACAGGAGAAAGCTCGGGCTTGACATGAAGGCCCCAAAGGTAAATCCAGAAGGTCAAAACAAAGAGGGCCAGGGAGAAAAGGAAAAGCTCCCCAATAAAGAAAATCCCGAAAATCCGGCAGTTCCACCCGAAAAGCAGGGGGGAAGCCCAAATACCCCCGAAAACATAATAGGCGGCAAGGAGCTCATAACGATAACCAACATGAATACCCTCATCGAAGAAGCGGATAATGCGAACAGGGTGATGACCCTGCTTCTTGCGGGGATTGCCTCGGTATCCCTTCTCGTTGGGGGGCTCGGAATAATGAATATAATGCTCGTTGCAGTATCGGAAAGGACCTCGGAGATAGGATTAAAGCGGGCTCTCGGTGCAAAAAAATCCGACCTTTTACTGCAGTTTATCCTGGAAAGCGTTATTTTGAGCTTGCTCGGCGCCGTAGCGGGGATACTCGCGGGTGTTTGGGGAGTGAAGATTTTTACCTCTTACGGGCTTTACGCCGTAGTAAGCATAAATGCTTTGAAGGTATCCACCTTCGTGGCCCTCGGATGCGGGCTATTATTTGGGGTATACCCCGCATACCTTGCGTCCTCCGTGCCTCCTGTGGAAGCCCTTAGAAGATAAATAAAATAAATTAGGAGTAGAACAAAATTATTGTAAGAAATTTTCTTTTATTTTTTTAACAAATTTGTCAAAATCATTAAGATTATTTTCTGCAATTTCAATAACTTTTTCCGGGGAGACTTCCTCATAACCATGAACAATTTTATTCCTGAATCCTATCATTTTTGAGTATAGCGTCAATTCTTTTTCATCGATTACTTTGAAATTATATAAAATGTTCAACGCATCTCTTGCGTCCACAGGGGCTTTGTTAAAATGCTTAGCAGTGATGTGATATATTATATCGATCATTGCCTCTACAGCGGTTTGCAGAGAGTATTTTAGGCCTTTAATAAGCCAGGGGTCGCTTAAAATTTCTTCCTTTTTCTTTTCGTAAAGAAGCTTTTTAATATCCTCTTTTTGTTCCTTGATGAATAATATTTTTTTGGTTACTTTATTTTTGTCCAATGGACTCATTACGATCCCTCCAGTATAATATTTACAGCTTCTTTATAACGGGGGTATATTTCCTTAAATTTCAAACTCACTATTTCAATTAAATCCGTTATCGCATCTTCATCCTTTATAAACAACGGTAGTCCATTTCTTAAAATATTAAAGGCAATTATAGTGTTTGAGTGGTTTACCGAGTGGATGTCAAAGGGATGCCCCTCAAAATTTAAAAGCTTTAAGTATAATGTTTCAATAACATCCTCCGCTTTTTTTTCGTCTATGCAATCGTAAAAAATAATTCCAATGTCTATGTCGCTGTCGGGGCGCATTAAATCGAGACTTGAGCCGAAAAGGTAGACGCCTGCTATTTCTTCAAAAGAGGCGACCTTTTCTGTAATATAATTTTTTAATTTTTCCTTATCTATTCTTACCAAATCCCTCGGCATTTTTATCACCGCCCGTAATTTATTTTCATCAACATCTATAAATTACCATAATTTTAACATAATTTAAAGCATTTGTAGCCCTACTTGAAAGTCTTCCAAAAAAAGTTTTTGGCAAAACACCGGATTTTAATTAAAATTATAATTAAAAAAATAATTATCCTTTGAATCACAAAGATATCGCAAAAAATATTATATACTATACAAATTTTTCAATTATCCGAAAAAGAAGGGGTAAAAATGAGCTATTTTGTCGTAACCGGGCTTTTTTCCTACCTTGTCGGGGGATTTTTCGTATTTAAAAAGAGGGAAACCTTTACTCAGATGGTGGAATTTTTAAAGGGCTATCTAACCATGCTTTTTGCGGGGCTTTACCTGCATTCGGGTCTCACCTACATTTTTTCTTCGATGGGCGTCTTAACGGGGCACACGCGGCCCTTTTTTAAGGGTTTTAGAGGAGATACTACGGAGGCCCTTGCCCTCGGCATCATCTTTTATCTATCGTGGAAGATGGGGCTGATACTTCTTTTCTTTTTTCTCATAATAAGTCAGTTCGTTGAAGAATACGAAGATGCAGTATTTTTGACATCCCTTTTGATTCCGGTGATTTCCTTCAGGTTCTTCAGGACGGATT
Source organism: Thermovenabulum gondwanense (assembly GCF_001601575.1). Classification (NCBI taxonomy): domain Bacteria; kingdom Bacillati; phylum Bacillota; class Clostridia; order Thermosediminibacterales; family Thermosediminibacteraceae; genus Thermovenabulum; species Thermovenabulum gondwanense. The sequence goes on along the minus strand of NZ_LOHZ01000030.1, from coordinate 31,847 downwards.
CTTACAATATAATATGCACAATCATTTTCGTCCAGCTTGCCATTCAGTTTTGGCCCGATTATCTGGAAAAAAAGGTAAAGTCCGTTTTTATAAACCGCACGGTACTGGGACTTTTGGTGTTATTTATCCTCATTCTTTTCTTTTTCAATAAATACGTATATAAAGGCTTTGGGATGCAGAAGGACCTCATAAGGCACGGCCCGGGGCATTTTAAATACGTCGCCATTACCTTTGACGATGGGCCCGATCCCCTTTATACGCCGGAAATACTGGATATCCTCCAGGATAAAGGCGTACCGGCCACCTTTTTCCTTGTGGGGAAGAATGTCGAAAGCTACCCCGATATTGCAAAAAGGATCGTAAGGGAAGGGCACTCCGTTGGCAATCACACCTATAGCCACAGGAGCCTCATCCCCCTTTCAGCAAAGGGGCAGGAGGAGGAGATAAAAAAGTGCGAAAGTGCAATAGAAAAGGTTGCCGGTGTAAGGCCGGTGCTTTTCAGGCCACCGAGAGGGGTATATACCGCCTTTGCCAGAAAACTTTTAAAAGATGAAAGATATACCATCGTTTTGTGGGATGTGAGCGCCATGGACTGGGCGGAGCTTCCGCCGGATAAGATCGTGGAAAGGGTGGTAAAAAGCGTAAAGCCCGGTTCCATAATACTTTTTCACGATTCGGGGGACTTAGTGACCTACAGGGGAGGAAACAGGACATCTACGGTGGAGGCACTTCCCCGGGTTATAGATGAACTAAAAAAACAGGGCTACGAATTCGTTACAGTGGACCAGATGATATTCCTTTCGGAACTCATGGAAACGGAGGAAAAGGTAAATGAGAATAAGAACGGCGGCTTTGAAGGACGTTGAGGCGGTGGCAGAGGTATTTTTAAGGGCTTTTGAGGGGAGTATAAGGTTTTTCACCCCCGTCACTTCGGGTATAAAAAAGGCGTTTTTTGACTTCTTTTCTCTTTTGATTTCTACCTTCAGGGAAGGCGTGATGGTGGCAGAGGAGGAAAACAAAATCGTCGGGTACATCGTAATGGCGGATAATGTCAGGAAGCTCTGGAAGGAAGCGGTACTTAGCGGATTTATTTTTAAGGTAATCGTAAAATATTTCAAGGGAGAATACGGGATAAAATTGAAGGACGCTTTAAGGATAGTTTTCAATAAAGTTTTCTTTTTAAAATTCGAGGTGGTAACCTCTCCTTCGGCCCAGCTTTTATCCATAGGTGTTCTGCCGGAACGGCACGGCAGGGGGATTGGAAGTGCCCTTCTTGAAAAGGGGATGGATTATATAAGGAAAAAGGGGATAAAAAGGGTGAAGCTTGAGGTGAGGCCCGAAAACACATCCGCGGTGAACCTTTACAAAAGCTTTGGTTTTAAGGTAAAGGGAAGGAATAGGGACCTTCAGGGTGAATGGCTCGTAATGGTGTGGGAAGGTTAAAAGGAAAACACCTCCCTTTCGATGTTTTGCACGAAAAACCGTCCATCCTCCTCTAAAAAATTCAATGCGCTTTCAAGCTGGCTGTCCGCATGGGTTTTACTGGAGGAAACGCAGCTGATGCCTATAACGGCAAAGCGAAGGTCATCCTGCCTTTCCACCTCCGCTACCGAAAGGTTAAGTTTACCTTTCAGCCTTTCAATGACGCTTTTCACCACGGAGCGCTTATCCTTTAAGGAAAAGGTATCCCCAAGGTAAATTTCCACTTTTAAAATTCCGACGTTCATGGTTACCACCTTTCAAAAAAAATTTATTATCATTAATAAAAGCGGGCGGTAAGTATGGGATTTTATAAGTATTTTAATAAAATTTTAAAGGAAAATAAAGGGGCGGTGCTGGTAACGGTGCTCCTCACCGGGACGGTGCTCATAATGCTTGGCATTGCCCTTTCGGAGTTTTCAAGAAGCGATTTGAAGGCTTCCCTTTACTACGAAAGAAGGGTCCAGGCCCGGTATCTGGCAGAAGGAGGACTGCAAAAGGCGCTTTCGGAGTTAAAAAATGATCCTGAAAGGCTTCAGTATATAATTTCGTCGGCAAGGGGAAAGCCCAATGGTTTTGTCTTTGACAGCATGAGCGTGGAAGAAGGGGATTTAAAGGGGAGTTTTACCTTAAAGGCGGTGCTGGAATCGGAAAACCGGCTGAAAATTATCTCAGAGGGCTCAACGGGCAACTCAAAATTTACGGCTTATGCGTATCTTGACGTCATCAGGAGCTATGAAGCCTTTCAGAAGATGATCTTTTCTTATTCGGGCTTTTCCTTTAACGGCTCCGCGAGCCTGCAGGGGGATATAGCCACCCTTGGAGATGTGGATTTAAAGGGAAGTTTTGATTTAAACGGGAATTTATACGCCAAAGGCAATGTGGAGCTTTCGGGGAGCGCCCGGGTGACAAAAAGCATATATTCCCTCGGAAATGTAAGCCTGAAAGGCAGTGCCGACGTCTACGGCGATATATACGCAAAGGGGTCTATTACATCCAGCGGGGCGGTGCTGGTAAGGGGTAAAAGCTATCCCTACTACAACGGGGATATAAATTTTTCTCAGGAGATGCCTTTTCCTGATGCCAATTTTTATAAAAGCAGGGCTACTTCCGTTTACGAAGGCCCTTACAGAGTTACCAGCCTTGCCATGAGCGGCAATATAATTTTTGTGGATGACGATGTGGTAGAGGTGGTGGATAATAAAGGGAATAAAACTACGGTAGTGCATGAAGGGGATTTTTCCGCGGATAACCTTCAGGGAAACGGCGTGATATATGCAAAGGGGGATGTGGAACTAAAAATTGTCAATGGGAACAGTAACGGAATAATTATTATTTCCGAAAAAAATATTACGGTAAAAAATTCGGGGAATATAAAAAATGCTCTTTTATATGCGCCAAACGGCACGGTGGACCTGGGGACTTCAAATTTTGAGGGGTGCATTGTAGCAAGAAATGTAGAATCCAACGGGAGTGCGATGATAAAATACAGCGGCGCCTTCTTATCCATGAGCCAGTATCTTCCCCAGCAAAACCCACCTAAAATAAACCTGGATTACATAAAAAAGGAAGGGATGTATTAAAAGCTCCCTTCCTCTTTTTCTTCTTTTATTAAGAAGGAAAGGACAAAAGCAATTAAAAACATCAGCCCGCCGCCCAGGAAGGTGAAGGTTATTCCGAAGCTGTCCCCGAGGAAGCCGCCTATCATTGAGCCCATAACAAGTCCGATGGACATTAGGCCGTTGTATACTCCGAAGGAACTTCCCTGATTTTCGGCGGTACCTGCTTTTGCGATGAGGACGTTGCCGGCTATGGTCACGGCGGCGTTGAAAAAGCCGAATAAAAACCTCACGACGAAAAGGTACAAAAAGCTTCCCGCAAATCCCTGCAGTGCGGTTAAAAGCGCAGAGCCCGCAAGGCCTATGCGGTAAAGATAAGAGGCGGAATATTTTGCTTTTCCGAGAAAGGGCGATGCGATAGCGGTGGAAATCCCCGTTATGGAAAATACGAGGCCGGTGTAAAGGGAGGCATTTTCGGGTGAAATTTTATGCATCAAAAGGGTTACGGCGGGAAGGATACCCATAAGGGCTGCCTGGACGAAAATACCTACCGAATACACTATAAGGAGTTTTCTATTTTTTAATGTATCTGCAATGCTTTTTGCCATGGATGATTTTGGCTTTTCTGTCTTTACATCTTTAATGCCCGTGATATAAGGAAGAATTCCCGCTATTAAAAGCAAAATCCCATTAAAGGCTATGCTCTTTCGAATACCCATAACCTTAGCGGTAATCCCGCCTGCTAAGGGCCCCGTAATGGTGCCTACTGCGGCTGCAGCATTAATAATAGCGAGGTTGTAGCTTAAATTATCGGGTGTGCTTACGGAGGCGATAAAGGTGATCGCGGCGGGGATGTAGCCGGAAAAGGTTCCGTTCAGCGCTCTTAAAAATAAAAGCTGGGTTGGGGTTTTTGCACCAGCCATTAAAAAGTATATAATTCCCATAACGAGCCCGGCCCTCGCCATCATGGGCTTTTTCCCGTATCTATCCGAGATTGCTCCCCAGATAGGGGCCATTATCCCAAACATAAGGGAGTTTGCCGAATATATAAGCCCCGACCAGGTGGTAATGTTTTGGGTAACTCCCATATCTAAAAGAAGATCGGGCAAAAACGGCGTCATGGATGAAAAAGCTAACTGGGCTATAAAAACGCCAAAAGAAATGATATATAATTTTTTAATCTGATTTGATAAATTTAAAGGTAAATTCATTTTAAATCCTCCGGTTAAAAATTTGAAAAAAATAATAAAAAGGCAAATAGCCTTTTAAAATATATCTACATCTGCGAATTAAAATACAAAAAATAAAGCTTCATAAAATAAAAATATAAAGGTATGAGAATTTGATAAAAGCAATAATTTAAAACCATTTTACAATAAAATGATTTCCAAGTAATATTATAATACAATTTTTTTACTCTGCGTTACAAATTCCAAAAATTAATAAAAGCAGAGGAAAACCATCGTGTTGACAAAAGGGAATTTTTTATGCTATACTTTGAATAGTCAATTTGCGGAGGGGTGTCCGAGTGGTTTAAGGAGCTGGTCTTGAAAACCAGTGCCCCAAAAGGGCCGGGGGTTCGAATCCCTCCCCCTCTGCCAGGATACTTGCGGAGAGATGGCCGAGAAGGTCGAAGGCGGTCGCCTGCTAAGCGACTATACGGACCTAAAATCCGTATCGAGGGTTCGAATCCCTCTCTCTCCGCCACTTACATGCGCCTGTAGCTCAACTGGATAGAGCGTCTGACTACGGATCAGAAGGCTGTGGGTTCGACTCCTGCCAGGCGCACCATCAAATGCTTTAACATGCGCCCGTAGCTCAGGAGGAAAGAGCAGCGGTTTCCTAAACCGCGTGCCGGGGGTTCGAGTCCTCCCGGGCGCACCATTTTATTTAGGGGCAAGTGCGATGGATGGTATTCACCAGGTCTTCATGCGGGAGGCTTTAAAGGAAGCCGAAAAAGCCTTCGAAGAGGATGAGGTGCCCGTCGGCGCGGTGATCGTAAAAGACGGAAAGGTCATCGCTAAGGGAAGAAACGGGCGGGAAAAGCTTCAGGATGCCACTGCCCACGCAGAATTAATAGCCATAAGGGAAGCCTGCAGGGAGCTTGGCAGCTGGAGGTTAACAGGGTGCAGTTTATACGTTACCTTAGAGCCCTGCGCCATGTGTTCCGGAGCGGCGGTGCTTTCCAGAATTGACTCTGTAATTTTCGGCGCATATGATCCGAAGGGCGGATGCGCGGGGAGCGTGTTAAACGTTTTATCCTGCAGGGATTTTAACCATCGGCCCCGGGTCCTGGGCGGAATACTGGAAGAGGAATGCTCCTTCTTATTAAAGGAGTATTTCAAGAAAAAAAGGGAATAAAAATTTTGGGTGGAGAGATGGCCGAGAGGTCGAAGGCGCTCGACTCGAAATCGAGTAGGCGGCCTAAAAGCCGTCTCGTGAGTTCGAATCTCACTCTCTCCGCCATTAAAAATGTTAAAATGTATATTAGTAATAACTCGGGATAAAATCTTTTATATATAAATTTTTTAATTTTTAGGGCTAATATAGCGGTTATATTAAATTGCAGAATAAACTTATAGTAAGTCCTATACGTTAAATTAATTAATAATTTAATTAACAAAATTGAAATTCATAATTTAAGTAAAAATTTTTGCGGAGAGATGGCTGAGAGGTCGAAGGCGCTCGACTGGAAATCGAGTGTACGCCCCAAAAGGCGTACCGAGGGTTCGAATCCCTCTCTCTCCGCCATTATTATTGTACAAATGACCGCATTCCATTCTAACTTTTAAAGGAGAAGGAGTGTGGTCTTTTTCATTACTTTTAGCAAAAGTCGAGTTGTAAACTTTAGAGAATAATTGTGGTATAATAATTTTGAGGTGAGATTAATGAATGCAGGTAAGAGCATATTATTAAAATTAATTGATGAAATTTCGGAAAGCCAAATGCGAGAGGTTATAGATTTTATTTTATTTTTAAAAAGCAAAAAAGATAATCAGGTATTTAAAGAACTATTGTCTGCCAGCGAGAGCAGTATAGATTTTTGGGATAATGATATTGATGATGAGGTATGGAACAATGTATAGACAGGGCGATATATTATTAATCCCTATCCCTTTCAGTGATTTAACATCCAATAAAAAGCGCCCTGTTCTTGATTTCTAAAAAATAGGCAACAAAATGCCTAACAATATATGGAAAATTATTTACCTTGCTATTTGTAGATAAAGATAGTATAATTAATTGTGCGAATCGTGTGGGCAAAAGTTATTATTGAATAAAATCTTGGCCGTGCTAGACGGGGAGGTAGCGGTGCCCTGCACCCACAATCCGCTGCAGTGGGGTTGAATCCCTTCCCGAGGTTTTATCCCTGTGGGGTCCGGCCGGGACAAGTGGCAAAGAAGGTTGGGTCCCGCGCAATGGGAACTTCCGAACCCCGCCAGGTCCGGGAGGAAGCAACGGTAAGGAAGCACTTCCATGTGCCGCGGGGCAGCCTGACCGGAGTTAACTATCCCGGTATCGCCCGGAGGGAAAAATCGACGGAAGGTGCACGGCCATTAATTATATAAAATTATATAAATAAGCAATTAAAGGGGTAGCATGAAATGCTTCCCCTTTTTTAATTCAAATTCTAAAAAAGATAAGCTCCAAATTTTAAAAAAGATCATATTATAAAATAGATTGAAATCTAAAGAAATATGTAGGAATAATAGGTTAATGTAAAAGAATCACCAATAATTTAAAAATTCAAGGGAATTTACTTGAAAAATAAATTTTTTTTGCTAAAATAGTATTTGAAAAAAATTTTCTGCTCGGTAGGCGAGGCTCCTACAAGGATACAGGCTGCTGCCGCGAAAGATTGGAGACAATCTTAGCTGGTAAACAGGTTTGGCCGAATCAAGGCTTAACCTAATGCAGCTTTTAAGCCCTGTAGTGCCAAAGCTTGTACGAGGTTTAATAAGATTTTCCTTTTCAGCCTTGACCTCGTATTAAGCTTCGTATTAAGCCGCCGGGGAAGAGGCTTTTTTATTTTCCAATTTTGAGCAAAATATAAGAAAAAGGAGATGGTTTTTTAAATGGACGGTAACCCTGCCGGTAGAATTTTTAAAATTCGGTGGGGGGATGTATAAGGCGTAAACATCCCCCCGCAGAAAAAATTTTGAGGGGGGATGTTTATGAAAAATATAACAAGTTTTTACTTAAGCAGGGTAATTGGGAACAGGGTATTTTGCGGTGAAATGGCGTTTGGTAAACTTATTGACCTGGTGGTAGATTTAAGTTACGAAAAGCCTAAGGTGATAGCGGCCCTTGTGGAAGAAAACGGAAAAAAGGTTTTCTACGATTTTTCTTATTTTGAAGTGAACAAGGAGAAGGGGCAGTACCATCTTAATTGTACAGAAAAGAAGCCGGTGGAAATTGATGCCGAAAAAACAATGATGCTGGTAAAGCATATCCTCGACAAGCAGATAGTGGATATAAACGGGAGGAAGGTTGTAAGGGTAAATGATGTAAGGCTTGCCGTGCTTTCAACGGGGACCTATGCGGTAGCCGTGGATATTGGGCTGGAAGGACTTTTGAGGAGGCTCGGGCTTGCAAAACCCATAAAGAAAATATTAAAAAATTTTGGCGGGAATATCTCTTCAAAATTTATTCTCTGGGATTACGTGCAGCCCATCTCTTCGGCTAAATCGGACCTTAAGATTTCCATGAGCTACAATAAGCTTTACACCCTGCACCCATCAGACCTTGCGGATATTATAGAAGACCTGGACAAAAAGACCCAGGCGATGGTTTTTGCTTCTCTCGATGATGAAAGGGCTGCAGATGTTCTGGAGGAACTTGAAACCCGGGCGCAAAGGAACGTGCTCGAAAGTTTACCCGTGGAAAAAGCCGCAGATGTATTGGAGAAAATGCCCTTTGATGAGGCTGCGGATATTTTGGACGATATTAACAGGGAAAGAGCAAATGAAATACTGAGCGAAATGGACACCCATGCCTCCAGGGAAATAAAGGAGCTAATGCAGTACCCCGAGCATACGGTTGGAAGCATTATGGTGAGGGATTTTATATCCTTTAAGACCACCTTCACGGTGGAGGATACAATTAAAGAACTGAGGCGATTAAAACCCGATGCGGATGTTATATATTACCTTTACGTAATAGATGAAGAGGGGAAACTCGTTGGGGTAGTATCCTTAAGGGACCTGGTTATTGCCGAACCCGATACCGTACTGGAACAAATCATGAAGAAAGATGTGATATATGTCAGGGATACCGATGATGTCAATTCTTTAATAGGGATAATATCAAAATACAGCCTGCTGGCAGTCCCTGTAATAGATTTAACGAGAAAACTTATAGGGGTTGTAATAATAAACGATATAGTGTATGAGCTTTTGAAACGGAATAAGAGAATGGCTGGATAAGGCGGGAAAGGAGGAAGCAAATATGAACCAAAAAAACGGCGGATTTTTTAAAAGAATGCTACTGCTTTTCAGCATAATAGGTCCCGGACTTATAACAGGCATTGCCGATGACGATGCTACGGGGATAGCCACCTATGCCAGCGTTGGAGCATCCTACGGTTACAGGATGCTGTGGGGGCTTTTTTTAATTACTATAAGCCTTATTATAGTCCAGGAAATGGCGGCTCGAATGGGAGCGGTAACGGGTAAAGGGCTTTCCGCACTTATTAGGGAAAACTTTGGTGTAAAAATGACCCTTTTTGCCATGCTCACCCTTTTAATTACGAACTTGGCCATAACCGTTGCTGATTTTGCGGGAGCAGCGGCGAGCCTTGAGATATTGAACGTTCCGAAATATATTTCCGTGCCGTTAATTGCCCTTTTGGTGTGGATGGTAATATTAAGGGGATCTTACAGAAAAGCCGAACGATTTTTTTTGATATTATCGCTGGTGATGGTTTCTTATATAATTACGGCTTTTCTCGTAAAGCCCGACTGGGGCGAGGTCATTAGAAGCACCTTTGTGCCTTCCTTCAGCTTTGACAGGGACTTTGTCATGATGTTTATTGCAATGGTGGGGACTACCATAACTCCCTGGATGCAGTTTTACCATCAAGCTTCGGTGGTGGATAAGGGGATAGATGTGAAACATTACGAATACGAAAAGATGGATGTGGTTATAGGGTCGCTTGTGAGCAATGTTTTGGCGTTTTTTATAATAGTAACTACTGCAGCCACGTTAAATAAAGCGGGCATTACTATAGATATGGCGGAGGATGCCGCTGCCGCTTTAAGGCCCTTAGCGGGAAATTACGCTTCTACCCTTTTTGCAATAGGACTTTTTGGAGCATCTCTAATTGCAGCCCATATTGTTCCCCTCTCCACCGCGTATGCCATAACCGAAGCCTTCGGCTTTGAAAACGGGCTTGATAAAACCTTCAAAGAAGCGCCGGTTTTTTACGGCATTATTTTGTTTTTCATAATTCTCGGTTCTCTGGTTATCTTTCTCCCCAGCAGTGTGTTTATTCAGTTGATTATTATTTCCCAGGTAGTTACGGGTATATTGACTCCCATTATACTTATTTATATGATTGTACTTACAAATAAAAAAGAAGTTATGGGAGAATATGTAAACGGGAGAATTTTTAATGCTGTTGCCTGGGTTACCGTGGGATTTATTATTTTACTTACTGTAATTCTTACCCTTTCGCCTTTAATCGGGTGAGACATTTTGGATTGGAGGGGCTCTTTTGACCTATTTAGCACTTTACAGAAAGTACAGACCTTCAAATTTTGACGAAATAGTGGGGCAAAGGCCCATAGTGAGGGTTTTAAAAAATCAGCTTAAATCCGGGAAAATAGGACATGCCTATCTTTTTTGCGGTATGAGGGGGACCGGGAAAACCAGCACCGCCAGGGTATTTGCTAAGGCTTTGAACTGCGAAAAGGGGCCTACCGACAACCCCTGCGGAGTTTGCAGAAACTGTTTGGCCTTTCAAAACGGCTCCTTTATGGATATAGTGGAAATGGACGCCGCTTCCCACCGGGGGATAGATGACATAAGGGATTTGAGAGAAAAGGTAAATTTCCCTCCATCCCAGGGAAGATACCGTGTATATATTATCGATGAGGTGCATATGCTGACCCAGGAGGCTTTCAATGCCCTTTTAAAGACCCTGGAAGAACCGCCCAAACATACGGTTTTTATCCTGTGCACCACAGAGCCGAATAAGCTTCCCGCTACCATCCTATCCCGATGTATGAGATTTGATTTCAAAAGAGTATCTCTCGGGGATATCGCGGAGCATTTAAAAAGGATTTCTCAAAAGCAGGGCTTAAGGGTGGACGACAGGGCAGTAAAATTAATTGCGCGGCATTCGCAGGGGTCTATAAGGGATTCCCTGAGCCTTCTTGATAAAGCTTCGGGCACAGGCAGCGAAGTGATTACCTATGAAGATGTGCTGGAAATATTAGGAGCGGTGGAAGATGAAGTTTTTATAAGGATTGCTCTGGCGGTAAAGGAAGGGAACCCCGGGGAAGTTTTGACGGTAATTGAAGGTGTTTTTGAAAAAGGGAAGGATATTAACAGGTTTGTGGAAGATCTAATGTACTTTTTCAGGAACCTTCTTTTACTTTTGATAAAATGCCCCCCGGAGCTTATAGACCTGCCGCTGGAGGAAATACTTAAACTGAAAGAAATTGCGTCAAAATATAAAAAAGAAGAGATTTTGCAGATTCTCGATATATTAAAAGCCGCTGCCAATGAGGTTAAATGGACGGCAGTTCCCAGGATAGTACTTGAATCAGCCCTTGTAAAGCTTACCATGCTTTCTCCTCCAGTTTCGGTGCAAAAGGAATATATTAAGTCAGAAGGAGAAAATAAAGCAGGCTGTGATAAAGAAAGGGATGCCCAGCATGAAAAAAATCAGGATGTAGCGGAACGCGAAAAGGAAAAGGAGAAAAAGGAGGACCCAAAAGAGGATAAAAAATCCGGGAGAAGTGCGTCGAAAACTGAAGAAAAGGAAGGGGAAGAGGAGAAAACCAAGAAAAAAGAGGATGAAGCCTTAGAATTGATTAAAGCTAAGTGGCAGGATGTGGTGGACTTTCTCTCGAAAAACGGTAAAATGCTGCTCACCAGCATGATAACATCCTTTAAAGTATTACCGGAAAAGATGCAAAAAAATCACCTGACACTTTCGGCACAGGAGGCATCCCAGGGACAGCTGGATTTTATTAAGAGTCAGAAAAAATTGATTGAAGAAGCTATAAAAATCATTACCGGGTTGGAAGTAAACGTACAGGACGTAAAAATTAAGGGGACAGAGGGGAAGAAAGAAAGGGAAATGGATGACGATTTAGTAGAAAATGTGATAAAATTGTTCGGGAAAGACATAGTGGAAATAAAAGAGGATTAAAGGAGGCGGGTGTTTTGAAGAATTTTGGTCCCATGGGGAACATGGGTAAGTTGATGAAACAGGTTCAGAAAATGCAGGAAGAAATGCTCAAACTTCAGGAAGAGCTGAAACAAAGAACGGTGGAAGCTACGGCTGGGGGAGGAGCGGTTAAAGCCGTTGCCAACGGTAAAAAGGAACTGGTGGAAATTAAGATAGAAAAAGATGTGGTCGATCCTGAGGACGTGGAAATGCTTCAGGATCTGATCCTTGCCGCGGTAAACGAGGCTTTAAATAAAGCGGAGGAAATGGTATCCACGGAGATGGGTAAATTGACGGGAGGTTTAAACATCCCAGGGCTATTTTAAAGACAAAGGAAGGGTAAAGGATGTCTTATTATGCTAAACCGATTGCAAGACTCATAGACGAGCTTTCAAAACTTCCCGGGATTGGACCCAAGACCGCCCAGAGGCTTACCTATCACATATTGAAGCTTTCCAGGGAGAGGGTTAAAAAACTTGCCGAAGCCCTTTTGGATGTTAAGGATTCAATAATTTACTGTTCGGTTTGCGGAAATTTTACCGAGAAAGACCCCTGCGATATTTGCGAAAATCCTTACAGGGAAAAGGGCGTAATAATGGTGGTGGAGGAGCCCAAGGATGTGGTGGCAATTGAGAAAACCCGGGAGTACCGGGGACTTTACCACGTGCTTCACGGAGCCCTTTCCCCTTTGGAGGGCATAGGCCCGGACGATATACGCATTAAAGAGCTTTTGGGAAGGGTAGGGCAGGGAGTAAAAGAGGTAATCCTTGCTACTAATTCGGATGTAGAAGGGGAAGCCACTGCACTTTATATTGCAAAGCTTTTAAAACCGATGGGGGTAAAGGTGACAAGGATTGCTCACGGAATACCCATGGGCGGCGATTTGGACTACGCCGATGAGGTAACCCTTTCAAAGGCGCTGGAAGGCAGAAGGGAAATAGGATGAAATAAAGTTTAAAAGATTTATGATAAAAAGCTGACGGAACGTCGGCTTATTTTTTTAAAAATATATCTATATATTGCAATAATACGATATATGGTGTATAATATACCCTCGTAGGGTATATTATAAGCAAAAGGAGGATTATTATGACGATAAAGATAAACAAGCAAAGATGTCCGCAAAATCATCCGTGCCCGTCGGTGAGAATATGTCCCACGGGAGCGCTTACTCAAAAAGGATTTAATGCACCCGAAATTAATAAAGAAAAATGCATAGAATGTATGAGATGCGTTTCTTACTGCCCTACGGGCGCGATTGCCCTTGAAAGAAAAATTCAGTCAAAGTAGTGTTTTTATGCATCCCCTCTGCATAAAATATTAATATGAATATTTCCCCTTTAAAATGGAAATAATTTCATCAGAGGGGATGAATTGTGAAAGGGGAAAACAAAAATAACGTTTTATCCTGGCTTTCCGCATTATTTTTTGAAGAAGTCCAGGATAATAATCCAAATAGCGATCTTTTAGAAGAACTGCGGAAGGCCAAAAATGAGTGGATGGCAGCGGAAAGTTATTTTGAGAGCGTGAGCGATCCGGATCTGGTGGAATATGCCGTGTACAATATCGAGACGGCAAAAAGAAAATACTTTTATTTATTAAAAAAAGCCAAGGAAGAAGGAATAACCTCCGGTGATGTAAAATAAATTTAGTACAAAAAACCGGAGGTGAAAATCATGCATGTGGATATATGGGCAATAGCAGCTTATGCCTTCGGGCTTTTAATGCTTTACGCTATTGCCAGGATTCTTATTGCTCCCGTTAGATTGATATTAAAATTGATTTACAACGGAATTATCGGAGGAATATTGCTTGTAATTTTAAATATGCTGGGAGCTTTTTTTGGGATTCATATAGCCGTAAATCCATTAACTGCACTGATTGCGGGTTTTCTCGGCGTGCCGGGAATTATTCTCCTTTTATTTATAAAATACTTCTTCTAACGAAAAACTCAAAGGGAAAAAAATACAAAAACCCCTGAAACAGGGGTTTATATTTTTTTCGGCTTGACCGAAAAAAAATTGTCTGTTATACTTTAATAGAAAAAGCTGTTATAATAGATAAAGCCTCAGTTTAAGCTGAAACTAAACGGGCTGTTATATAAAATAAAAAAAGCTGTATTATAACAGAACAATTATACAAATATTTTTTGATATTTTATTTTTTTATGTTAAATTACTCTACATAAAGTTTAAATTCCCCGGGTATTTTAAAATTTGAAAGGAGGAAAAAAAGATGGCAAAAGTGCTGGAAATCCGCTGGCATGCAAGAGGCGGACAGGGCGCTAAAACGGCCGCTTTAATGCTTGCCGAATCAGTAGCGGAAATGGGAAAGTATGTACAGGGCTTCCCCGAATACGGGCCTGAAAGGATGGGTGCTCCCATTCTTGCTTTTAACAGAATTAGCGATGAACCTATTTTTGTCCACTCCAATGTTACAAACCCCAATATAGTAATTGTTCTTGACCCTACGCTTCTCGGAAAAGCCAAGATAACCGATGGGGTACCGGAGGATGGTATTTATATCATCAACACTTCCAAAACTCCGCAAGAGATAAGAAAAATACTGGGAATAACCACCGGCAAAATTTTTACCATCGATGCCACCCAGATTTCCATTGAGACCATTGGACGTCCCATACCCAACACACCGATGATGGGCGCATTTATAAGGGCAACGGGTATAATTCCCTTCGAGACCTTTATGGAGCATATGAAGGAACAGCTGGGGAAAAAATTCAAGTCCAAATCAGAAGTTATTGAAGGCAACCTGAAGGCCATAGAGAGGGCCTATATGGAGGTGAAGAGCGAATGACCTTTAATAGAAATTTCGGCTCGGGAACCAGAACAGGCTCGGTAAAACCGGGAATGAGATGGTGGGAGATTACCCGGGCGGGTAATATTTACTCTCCCGGAAACTCCAAGGAATACGAAACGGGAGACTGGAGGTCCATACGCCCTGTATGGAATAAGGAAAGATGCATTCACTGCCTCATATGCTGGCGTTACTGCCCCGACTCTTCGATAATTGCGGAAAACGGAAAGTTCGGCGAGATCGATTACATGCACTGCAAGGGCTGCGGAATTTGCGCCAAGGTTTGCCCGGTAAATGCCATTGATATGAAACCGGAAGATGAAACGGAAAAGGTAAAGGAGGTCGGCTCTGATGAAAACTAGGGTTGCTCTTACCGGTAATGAAGCGGTAGCCCATGCCATGAAGCAGGTAAATCCTGATGTGGTAGCCGCCTACCCTATCACGCCTCAGACGGAAATAGTTCAGATATTCTCCAGCTTTGTGTCCAACGGGCAGGTGGATACCGAGTTTGTTGCGGTGGAAAGCGAGCACAGCGCCATGAGCGCAGCGATAGGCGCCGCTGCAGCGGGAGCCAGGGCAATGACCGCCACATCCAGCCAGGGCCTTGCACTCATGTTCGAAATGGTTTACATAGCCTCGTCCATGAGGCTTCCCATAGTATTTCCTGTTGTAAACAGGGCATTGAGCGGGCCTATTAACATCCACTGCGATCACAGCGATGCTATGGGCCTCAGGGATTCGGGCGTAATTCAGCTTTTTTCCGAAAATGCCCAGGAAGCTTACGACAACATTATACAGGCCTTTAGGATTGCGGAACATCCGGACGTAAGGCTTCCAGTAATGGTAAACCTGGATGGATTTATCACCAGCCATGCTATGGACGTTCTGGAAGTTCTGGATGATGAAACGGTAAAGAATTTTGTAGGAGAGTACAAGCCCGAAGATTTTCTATTGAATGCTAAAAACCCCATTTCTATGGGTAACTTGGACCTTTATGATTTTTACTTTGAACACAGGCGCCAGCAAACGGCGTCCATGGAAGCAGCCAAGGATGTTATTAAAGAAGTAGGAAAGGAATTTGCAAAAATCTCCGGAAGGGAGTACGGTCTTTTAGAGAAATACCATTTGGACGATGCCCAGGTAGCTGTGGTAGTGCTCAACTCCGCGGCGGGAACCGCAAAAGGCACATGTGATGAACTAAGAAAAAAGGGTTTGAAGGTTGGAGTCTTAAAGCCCAGGGTGTACAGGCCCTTCCCGCATGAAGAGATAAAAGAAGCGCTTAAAAACGTAAAAGTTATAGCGGTCCTGGACAGGGCGGAAACCTTCTCCACCAACGGTGGTCCCATGTTCCAGGAAATAAGAAATACGCTCTATGACCTTAAAGGCGATATAAAGGTAGTAAACTACATATACGGTCTTGGCGGAAGGGATCTTCTGGTAGAGCATGTGGAAAAGGTTTATAACGACCTTTTCGACCTAAAGGATGGAAAATCCCTGAACACGGTAAATTACCTCGGGCTAAGAGAGTAGGAGGTGTGAATATATGGCAACGTTAAAAGAACTCTCAAAGGTCCCCGAGAGGCTTGTGGGAGGTCACAGGCTCTGTGCGGGATGCGGACACGGAGTTGCTACCAGGATGGTTTTAAACGCGGTGGAAGAAAACGAGCATGTGGTGGTGGGCTGCGCTACCGGATGCCTTGAAGTAGCTACTACCATATATCCTTTTACCGCGTGGAACTGCTCCTTTATCCACAGCGCTTTTGAAAACGCCGGTGCAACCATCAGCGGCGTTGAAGCTGCATACAGGGCTTTGAAGAAAAAGGGGAAATTGACGGAAAACTTTAAATTCATAGCTTTCGGCGGAGACGGCGGTACTTACGATATCGGACTTCAATCTCTTTCGGGCGCTATGGAAAGAGGGCACAACATAGTTTACGTATGCTTGGACAATGAGGCTTACATGAATACGGGTATTCAGCGCTCTTCAGCTACTCCCATAGGTGCCGATACCACTACGAGCCCTGCCGGCAAAGTGATACCAGGAAAACAGCAGCCCAGAAAGGACCTCACCGCTATTATGGCAGCCCACAACATACCCTATGTGGGTCAAGCGGCACTCAGCAACTGGCAGGACCTGTACAAAAAAGCAAAAAAGGCTGTAGAGGTTGAAGGTCCGGCATTTTTGAACATTTTGTCTCCCTGTCCCAGGGGTTGGCGCTACAACACCCCGGAAATTATGGAAATCTCGAAACTTGCGGTAGAAACCCGTTTCTGGCCTTTATACGAAGTTGAGGACGGAAAATGGAAGCTCAATTATAAACCCAAGAAATACGTCCCCATTGAGGAATTTCTGAAGCCTCAGGGAAGGTTCAAACACCTCTTCAAGCCGGGCAATGAGCACGTTATAAAAGCAATCCAGGAAGATGTGGACAGAAGGTGGCTTGCCCTTCTTGAAAGGTGCGGTGAAACTCCTGAACTTCCTCCCAGATAATAAGGGCTCCCGGGAAAAACACTTTTCCCGGGAGTTTAATTTTTTCTAATAAGGCAGGTGTGTTTATCAAATAATAAAAATGAAAAAAAGTTTTGGGAGGAAGAACGATGAAGAAAAACAGTCAGTATTTTCGATTAATAATATGGCTTTTGATATTATCGATTGTATCCGCTCTATTTTTTACCGGATGCGCTGCAAGGCAAAAACCCAAGGCAACTCCACCTCCGTCGTCGCTGAAGATTCCGGAAAAGATAAGCAGAGGAGAAAACCAGGAGCCGGAGCTTAAAGTATATGTAGTAAAGGACAAAAAGGTAGAACAGATGAAATTGGAGGATTACGTAACGGGAGTCGTGGCAGGCGAAGTGGAAAACACCTGGGAATTGGAAACCCTTGCCGCCCAGGCAATTCTCGCAAGAACTTACGTATTAGAATTTGTAAAGGATAAAGGGGGATCAAAGTACCAGGGGGCGGACATTTCCACGGATTTTGAAGAAGCCCAGGCCTGGAATCCCGACAATATAAACGACAATATCAAAAAGGCAGTTCAAGAGACAAGAGGAATGGTAGTTACCTATAACGGAGATTTTATAAAAGCCTGGTTTCATTCACACAGCGGAGGTATGACCGCAACGGCAAAGGAAGGCTTAAACTTTAAAGAAGAGGAACCGCCCTATATACAGGTGGTGAAATCCGGCGATGAAAACGTGGGTCCTGAGGGGAAAAAAACCTGGAGGTACGAGTTCGGTAAGGAAGAGGTAAGAAGGCTTATTAAAGAAAAATTGGGCCAGGATACCGGTGATATAAAGGAAGTGGCGGTGCTGGAGAAAGGGCCTTCGGGAAGGGCGGTAAAAATAAAAATTGGGAATGCAAAAGTTCACGGTGCGGACCTCAGGATGGCTTTAGACCCAATGAAAATGAGGTCTAACCTTATTACCAGCTTGAAGATTGAGAAAGATAAGATAGTGATGGAAGGCAAGGGTTTTGGGCATGGAGTAGGAATGTCCCAGTGGGGAGCCAATGAAATGGCAAAACAGGGCAAAAAGGCGGAGGAAATTATAAAATACTATTTTAAAGGGGTTGAGATAGTTAAACTCTGGAATTAAATCATATTTTTAAGCCCTCCTTCATAAAATTTTCTAAAAGGAAATGAAGAAAGGAGGGCTTTTTTGTGGAAGAAAAGGTTCCCGGGAAGCACAGGTTAATCCTGCAGGACAGGGAGCTCCTTGAAATTTCGGGTGTAACAAATGTAGATAAATTTACCGAAAGCGAAATCCTTATTGATACGGTAAGGGGGACGTTAAGCATAAAAGGGGAAAAAATGCATATGAAGCAGTTGAACTTAGAAGTGGGCAATATAACAATTGAAGGGATGATAAAACAATTAACTTATGCGGAGGATGTGAAGGAAAGGGAAAGAGCCCGTGGCATCCTTCAAAAGCTCCTAAGGTAAAAGGGTGGTAAAAGGTGCTGGAAAAAGAAATGGATTTGATGGTTTTAATTTTTTCTTTTTTTTCCGGGTTTATTCAGGGGATGATATTTGATATTTACAGAAGGATCAGGAGGGCACTAAATCCCGGGAAAATAGAAACTGCACTGGGGGACATAATTTTCTGGATATTTGCCACCCTTTTGATTTTTGCCCTTATTAATACGTATTTAATGGGATGGGTCAGGGGATATTTTTTTGCAGGATTTTTTACCGGGTTTATTATTTACTTAAAAACTCTGAGCAGGTTCTTTATAAGGTTATTAATAAAGCTGGAAAAGGGGCTGGGCTTAATTGCAAGGCTGCCAAAACGTTTAATTAGAAAGATAAGGGGCGTCAAAGCGTTCAAATTGACCCTGAAAGGGATAAAAAATATTAGAAGAATTTTAAAAAAAATAAAAAAATAAGAAAAGAGCGATGCAGGAATTTATTTTTTTTTATAGAATAAATAAAAATACCTGAAAAAGTACTTACAAGAGCACTTTGCAAAAATACCTTAATAATACTTAGAAAATATAAAAGATATGAAGAAGGTGAAGCCTATGAAAAGGCCCAGGTTCAGGATAAGGCATTTTTTACTTTTGCTGTTTGTTTTTTATTTCGTAACCACATTGATATTTCAACAGCTCAAATTTATGGAGCTGAAAAGAGAAGAACAAAAATTAAAAGAGAGTATAAACGAAGCACTTCAGGAGAGAGAACAGCTTGAGAAGGAACTTTCCCGTTTGAACGATAAGAGCTACATAGAGAAAATTGCCCGGGAGCAGTTAAGGCTGGTAAAGCCCGGCGAATATATTTACATTATCTCCGATGAGGACAAAAAACAATGATATTGACTCTGCGTAAAAGTTGGTATATAATAACTTCATTAATTGAAATTCTTAAGGGAGGAATTTTAGTATAATGGCTTTAGAAGTAGGCCAGATTGTGGAAGGAAAGGTTACAGGAATTACTAAATTTGGGGCTTTTGTAGAGCTATCCGAAGGGGTCACGGGTTTGGTGCATATTTCCGAGGTGGCAGATAACTACGTAAAGGATGTAAGGGAATATCTGAATTACAACGATGTGGTAAAGGTCAAAATCATCGCTATTTCCGAGGATGGGAAGATAAGTCTGTCAATCAGGAAATTAAAGGAAAACAACAGGAATGCCAGCAGGAAAATGTCAGCCCAGAGTTTTGAAGAAAAATTGGCAAAGTTTTTAAAGGAAAGCGAAGAACGTCAGCAGGACTTAAAAAAATACGAAGCAAAAAGGGGTGCTGGCAGCGGGTCGCGAAGAAGGGCATACTAACATATTTAAAAAGAATAAATTCCAGGGTTTTTACCCTGGTTTTTTAATTCTATAAAGAGGGGTTTATTATGAGGGCATGCATTGACATCGGTTCTAATTCGGTTAGGCTGCTTGTGGCAGAGGTTAACGAAAAAAAGGTAATACCCGTTTTTAAGAAGCTTACCACTACAAGATTGGGAAGCGGTGTGGCAAAGGACGGCTTTTTGAGGGAGGAAGCGGTCAATTCCACCATCGATGCCGTAAAAGAATATATGGGTATTGCAAAAAATTACGGGGTAAAAAAGGTAATAGCTTTTGCCACCAGTGCGGTGAGGGAAGCAAAAAACCGGGACGAATTCTTGAAAAGAGTAAAGGAAGCTCTTGGAATGGATGTTCTGGTAATACCCGGTGAAAAAGAGGCTGTGCTTTCTTACAAAGGGGCAAGGTACGGATTGGGTTTGAAGGGAAAGACTGCCGTTATAGATATAGGAGGAGGCAGTACGGAGATAACTTATGGAGAACAAATTCCTGAAGAGAGCAGAAGTTTTCAAATGGGTGCGGTAAGGTGGACCCAGAGGTTTTTAATAAATGACCCGCCTCTGAAGGCGGAGATGGAGGAGCTTTGCCGAGCAGAAAAAGAGATGTTAATGGAGTTTGCGCAAAAAATTCACGCATTTTCAAAAGGGGATTTACGGGCGGTGGCAGTAGGGGGCACCGCTACCACTGCCTGTGCTATAAAGCTTGGTCTTTCAGTATACGACTGGAAAAAGGTGCACGGTCAAATTCTATCAATGGAGGATGTGGAAAACTCCCTCAAATTGCTTTGCAGTGTTCCGTTAGCGGAAAGACAAAAAATCCCGGGCTTAATGCCCGAGAGAGCGGATATAATAATTGCGGGAATATTAATTCTAAAAAATATTATGGAAATGATCGATATAGATAAAGTTATTGTATCCGAAGCAGACCTGATGGATGCAATTCTGGTAGAAGGTTAAAAATTACTTAGTTACCTTCATTCTGTTTCTTTGACTTAAAAGCATTCCGATATAGACCGTTAAGGGTATTGCGATAAGGTGCAGGATTATCCAGTAAGTCCATCCCATTCTCGGCGTATACATAAATTACCTCCTTTTATTCCGTTGTCTTTTCTTTTTTCATCGAAAGTCCCCAGTAAATTAAAAGAGGTATGGCGATTATGTGAATCAAAAGCCACCATCCCCACCCTATTGTAGGCGTTAGATTGTTCATATTGTTCATAATCCACCTCCATATTTTTATTCATTCTTATTTTTATCCAAAAAAAAATATATATTCCTTGCCCCTTTTATTGACAAACTTGTAATATTATGATAATATTATAGACTGCATGATTATAGGCATTTTGAACCGAAGAATAAAAAGATGGCAGAAAGGGAAAAATAAAAAAGGGTTTATTTTGCTCGGGGAAAACCAAAAGCAGGTATAAAAAGCAAAACCTTGCTTTTGGCTATTTTTACTTTTATAAAGGGGTGAAAATATAAATGGTACGTCCGGTAAAAGTGGGAGGACGCACCCGTTGGAGCTTTTCAAAGATTGAAGAAGTTAAGGAACTTCCCTACCTTATAGAAATTCAGAAGAGGTCTTACGAGTGGTTTTTAAGAGAAGGGCTTAGAGAGGTTCTTTTGGAGTTTTCGCCTATAGAGGATTTTACAGGAAACCTGGTACTGGAATTTGTAGATTACTATTTAGAAAATAATCCTAAATATTCCGTCGATGAGTGTAAAGAAAGGGACGTTACATATGCGGTTCCCATGAAGGTAAAGGTCCGCCTCGTTAACAAAGAAACCGGAGAGGTTAAAGAGCAGGACGTATTCATGGGAGATTTTCCTTTGATGACGGAAAACGGCACTTTTATAATTAACGGTGCCGAAAGGGTAATAGTAAGCCAGCTGGTCCGTTCGCCTGGAGTTTATTTTGACAGACAAATAGATAAGAACGGAAAGGCTCTTCACTCCGCCACATTAATACCCAACAGGGGCGCTTGGTTGGAGATGGAGACCGATTCCAATGAGGTAATTTACGTAAGGGTAGACAGGACAAGGAAAATACCGGTTACCGTTCTTCTGAGAGCTATCGGATATGGAACAAATGCCCAGATTTTAGAACTTCTGGGAGAGGACGAAAAAATACTGAGGACCCTGGAAAAGGATAATACCGAAAACCAGGATGAGGCTTTGCTGGAGATATACAAGAGGCTGAGGCCGGGAGAACCGCCCACAATAGAAAATGCAAGGGTTTTACTGGAATCCCTGTTTTTTGATCCAAAACGGTACGACCTGGCCAGCGTAGGAAGGTATAAGTTCAACAAGAAGTTGAGATTAAGGGGAAGAATCACCGGAAAGCTGGCAGGAGAGGATATTATCAATCCCCGGACGGGCGAAATCATAGCTAAAAGAGGGGAAAAGATTTCGAGAAAGACCGCGGAGCTTATAGAAAAGCTGAAGATAAACGAAGTCAAACTGCTGGTAGAGGAAGAGAAGGTAGTAAAGGTAATAGGAAACGGTTACGCCGAAGACGATGAAGACGTATTCAGGAAGGAACGCTATATCACCCCTTTGGATATCCTATCTTCCGTCAATTACCTTCTGAATTTGTCCTACGGCATAGGCGATATAGATGATATCGACCATCTCGGAAACAGAAGGGTTCGCTCGGTGGGCGAGCTTTTGCAGAACCAGTTCCGCATTGGGCTTGCCAGAATGGAAAGGGTCATAAAGGAAAGGATGACCATCCAGGATGTAGATGCCATCACTCCCCAGGGTCTTATTAACATAAGGCCTCTGGTGGCGGCAATAAAGGAATTTTTTGGAAGCAGCCAGCTTTCGCAGTTTATGGATCAGACAAACCCCCTGGCTGAGCTTACCCATAAGAGAAGGCTCAGCGCCCTGGGTCCGGGTGGTTTGAGCAGGGAGCGCGCGGGCTTTGAGGTGCGCGATGTGCACTACTCCCATTACGGGCGCATGTGCCCGATAGAGACTCCCGAAGGTCCGAACATCGGTCTTATAAGCTCTCTTTCTACTTATGCAAGGGTGAACGAGTACGGTTTTATTGAAACTCCCTACCGAAAGGTGGACAAGGAAAGGGGAGTAGTAACAAACGAGATCGAATACCTTACCGCGGACGAAGAAGAGGAATTCATTATAGCCCAGGCCAACGTGCCCTTGGATGAAGAAGGGCGGTTCAAACAAAAAAGAGTAGCCGCCAGGTACAGGGACGATATTATGGTGGTACCGGCGGAGGAAGTAGATTACATGGACCTTTCGCCGAAACAGCTGGTCAGTGTCGCCACCGCATTGATACCCTTTTTGGAACACGACGACGCCAACAGGGCTTTGATGGGTTCCAACATGCAGCGCCAGGCGGTTCCCCTTATTACTACCGAGGCACCCCTGGTGGGCACGGGCATAGAGTGGAAGGCAGCTGTGGATTCAGGAGTAATGATTATTGCTAAAAATGCCGGCGTGGTTGAAAGGGTTTCGGCAAGGGAAATAGTTATAAGAAGGGATAGCGATAAGGGGCTCGATGTTTACAAGGTTCATAAGTTTATCCGTTCCAACCAGGGCACCTGCATTAACCAGAGACCGATAGTGAAAAAAGGGGAATGGGTGAATGCAGGACAACCCATTGCCGACGGGCCTTCTACGGACAGGGGCGAACTGGCGCTGGGTAAAAACGTGCTTGTAGCCTTTATGCCCTGGGAAGGATACAACTACGAAGACGCTATTTTGATTTCCGAGAGGCTGGTCAAAGAAGACGTTTTTACATCAGTTCACATAGAACAGTATGAAGCGGAGGCCCGGGATACAAAGCTCGGACCCGAGGAAATTACCAGGGATATTCCCAATGTAGGGGAAGAAGCTCTGAAGGATTTAGACGAGAGAGGAATAATAAGGATTGGTGCGGAGGTCAGGGCGGGAGATATCCTTGTTGGAAAGGTAACCCCCAAAGGAGAAACGGAGCTCACCGCTGAAGAAAGGCTTTTAAGAGCTATTTTCGGTGAAAAAGCAAGGGAAGTGCGGGATACATCCCTTCGCGTGCCGCACGGAGAATACGGCATTGTGGTGGATGTCAAGGTCTTCAGCAGGGAAAACGGCGATGAGCTGCCG
Organism: Thermovenabulum gondwanense; assembly: GCF_001601575.1. Classification (NCBI taxonomy): domain Bacteria; kingdom Bacillati; phylum Bacillota; class Clostridia; order Thermosediminibacterales; family Thermosediminibacteraceae; genus Thermovenabulum; species Thermovenabulum gondwanense. Next base: position 8,206 of record NZ_LOHZ01000030.1, on the reverse strand, counting down.
CCGGGAGTAAATCAGCTCGTCAGGGTATATATTGCCCAGAAAAGAAAGATATCCGAGGGAGACAAAATGGCCGGCAGACACGGGAACAAGGGTGTTATTTCAAGAATAATGCCGGTGGAGGATATGCCCTACCTGCCCGATGGCACTCCCATAGATATCGTGTTAAACCCCCTCGGCGTACCTTCCAGAATGAACATCGGTCAGGTACTGGAGACGCACTTAGGATGGGCTGCAAAGGCGCTGGGATGGCATGTGGCTACTCCCGTATTCGACGGTGCCAGCGAAGAAGAGATTTTTCAGCTGTTAAGACAGGCGGGTCTTCCTGAAGATGGGAAGATCCAGCTCAGGGACGGAAGAACGGGTGAGTTTTTTGACAGAAAGGTAACCGTGGGCTACATGTACATGCTGAAACTCGCTCACTTGGTCGATGACAAAATTCACGCAAGGTCTACAGGGCCTTACTCCCTTGTTACCCAGCAGCCCCTCGGTGGAAAGGCCCAGTTCGGCGGGCAGAGGTTCGGAGAAATGGAAGTATGGGCTCTCGAAGCCTACGGAGCAAGTTATACCCTGCAGGAGCTTCTTACTGTTAAGTCCGACGATGTTATGGGCCGCGTGAAGACTTACGAAGCCATTGTAAAAGGGGAAAATGTACCGGAACCCGGAATACCGGAATCTTTCAAGGTATTGATAAAGGAATTGCAGTCTCTTTGCCTTGATGTAAAGATCCTTTCCGAAGACGAAAAGGAAATCATACTTAAAGATATAGATGAGGAAGATGAAGAAGTGGAAGAAACCCTGGATATAAATATGGAAGGGATGGAGGACCAGGGTAACATTGTTCCTCAGGAAGAACTGGTGGAGAACGGCTATGAAGAAGTGGAAGAGGAAGAACCCGACGAGGAAGAACTCTTTGACGAATCCTTTATAGAAGACCAGGATATAAGTTTCCCCGACGATGACGCCTTTAACGAGGATTTCTTCGATGATGGGGAAGAGAATTTCTAACCCTCTTCCCTCAATTTAAATATTAAGAAGGGAGAGAAACCCTTTGCTGGAGCTAAACTTTTTTGACAAGATAGAGATAGGCCTTGCTTCACCGGAAAAAATAAGGGAATGGTCCAAAGGCGAGGTTAAAAAACCCGAAACCATAAACTACAGGACGCTGAAACCCGAAAAGGGAGGGCTTTTCTGCGAGAGGATTTTTGGACCCGTAAAGGACTGGGAATGCCACTGCGGAAAATATAAAAGGGTTAGGTACAAGGGAATTATTTGCGACAGATGCGGCGTAGAGGTTACCAAATCCAAGGTACGAAGGGAAAGAATGGGGCATATTGAGCTGGCAGCCCCCGTTTCCCATATCTGGTTTTTAAAGGGGATTCCGAGCAGAATCGGTCTGATGCTCGATATGTCCCCGCGTGCTTTGGAAAAAGTGATATATTTTGCTTCATATATTGTAATCGAACCGGGCAATACTCCTCTCACCAAAAAGCAGCTTTTGACGGAAAAGGAATACAGAGAATACAGGGAAAAATACGGGAATGCCTTTAAAGCGGGCATGGGAGCCGAAGCCATAAAGGAGCTTTTAAAGGAAATAGATTTAGAAAAATTATCTAAAGAGTTAAGGGCGGAATTGAAAGAAGCCAACGGGCAGAAAAAAATAAGGATTTTAAGAAGGCTCGAGGTGGTAGAAGCCTTCAGAAAGTCGGGCAACAGGCCCGAATGGATGATCCTTGAGGTAATCCCGGTGATTCCTCCGGACCTGAGGCCAATGGTGCAGCTGGATGGTGGGCGCTTTGCCACATCGGACCTAAACGACCTTTACAGGAGGGTAATAAACAGGAACAACAGATTAAAGAGACTCCTGGACCTCGGGGCACCGGACATCATAGTAAGGAACGAAAAGAGGATGCTCCAGGAAGCGGTGGATGCCCTGATCGATAACGGAAGAAGGGGAAAGCCGGTAACCGGGCCGGGCAACAGGCCGTTAAAATCCCTGAGCGATATGCTCAAGGGTAAGCAGGGAAGATTCAGGCAAAACCTCCTGGGTAAACGTGTGGATTATTCCGGTCGTTCCGTTATAGTTGTCGGTCCGGAGCTGAAGTTATATCAGTGCGGTCTTCCCAAAGAAATGGCGCTTGAACTTTTCAAACCCTTTGTCATGAAAAAACTGGTAGAGAAAAACTACGCTCACAACATAAAAAGCGCCAAGCGCATGGTAGAAAGGGTAAAACCCGAGGTATGGGATGTGCTGGAAGAGGTAATTAAAGAGCATCCCGTGCTGTTAAACAGGGCTCCAACGCTGCACAGGCTTGGAATTCAGGCTTTCGAACCCGTTCTCGTGGAAGGCAGGGCGATTCAAATACATCCTTTGGTTTGTACCGCCTACAATGCTGACTTTGACGGTGACCAGATGGCGGTACATGTTCCGCTGTCGGCAGAGGCTCAAGCGGAAGCCAGGCTCTTGATGCTTTCTACCAACAACATACTGAAGCCCGCGGATGGGAAACCGGTAGTTACTCCTACACAGGATATGGTTCTGGGTTCGTACTACCTCACCATCGAAGTAAAAGGGGAAAAGGGTGAGGGGAAGGTATTCTCATCGGAAAACGAGGCGCTTTTAGCTTACGACAGCGGTGAAGTAGGACTCCATGCTCCGATTAAGGTGAGGATTACAAAGGAGATAAACGGTAAAAAGCGTTCGGGAATTATCACCACAACCGTCGGCAGGATAATCTTCAACCAGTGCGTCCCACAGGATCTGGGCTTTGTGGATCGCTCGAAGGAGGAAAATTTTTTCGAGTTAGAGCTTAACACATTGGTGGATAAAAGCAAGCTGGGGGAAATAGTAGACCGCTGCTACAAAAAGCACGGCACTACCCTGACGGCGGAAATGCTGGATAGGATAAAGTCTGTTAGCTTTCACTACGCCACAAAGGCAGGTATTACAATTGGTATAACGGATATTGAGGTGCCAAAGGACAAGTGGAAGATCCTATCGGAAGCCGATGAAAAGGTAGACCAGGTCGAATTAATGTACAGAAGAGGTTTGATATCCGAGGACGAAAGGTATGAAAAGGTAATAGAGATATGGGAAAATGCCACCAATAAAGTAACGGAAAGTTTAATGGACAGCCTTGACAGATTAAATCCCGTATACATGATGGCAAACTCCGGTGCTCGAGGCAACAAACAGCAGATAAGGCAGTTAGCGGGTATGAGAGGTCTTATGGCCGATACGGCAGGCCGAATCATTGACTTACCCATAAAGGCCAACTTCCGGGAAGGTCTGACGGTGCTGGAATACTTCATATCCACCCATGGTGCCCGTAAAGGACTTGCGGATACTGCTCTCAGGACGGCGGACTCGGGATACCTGACAAGAAGGCTTGTGGATGTAAGCCAGGACGTGATTGTCAGAGAATTGGATTGCGGCACTACCGAAGGAATTACCGTCAGGGCAATAATGGATGGCAAGGATGTTATAGAGTCTTTGAAGGAGAGAATAGACGGCAGATACGCCCGGGAGGACATAGTAAATCCGGTTACGGGCGAAGTGATTGTAAGGGAAAATGAGATAATTACCGATGAAATAGCTGACAGGATAATAAAAGCGGGGATACATGAGGTTAAGATAAGGTCGGTACTCACCTGCAGGACCAGGCATGGCGTATGTGCCAAGTGTTACGGCAAAAACCTGGCGACGGGAAAACCGGTGGAGGTGGGGGAAGCGGTGGGCATCATCGCTGCCCAGTCCATAGGTGAACCGGGTACCCAGCTGACGATGAGAACCTTCCACACCGGTGGTATTGCCGGGCACGATATTACACAGGGTTTACCCAGGGTGGAGGAATTGTTCGAAGCGAGAAGACCCAAAGGCCAGGCGGTTATCACTGAAATCGGCGGTACAGTCAGGATTATTGAAAATAAGAAGAAAAGAGAAGTGGAAATTACCGCTGATACCGGCGAAGTAAAGGTTTATCAAATACCTTACGGTGCAAGGTTGACGGTGGAAAACGGCGCAAGGGTGGAGCCGGGCGACGAGCTCTGCGAAGGACCTATCAATCCCCACGATATACTAAGAATAAAGGGTGTACGGGGAGTCCAGGCCTACCTGCTGCAGGAAGTGTTGAAGGTTTACAGGATGCAGGGCGTGGATATAAACGATAAGCACATTGAGATAATAATAAGACAAATGCTTAGAAAGGTTAAGATAGAAGATCCCGGAGATACGGATTTACTGCCCGGCGAGCTCATCGACATTTTTGAGCTGGAAGAAATAAACGAAAAGGCGAAGCTGGAAGGTAAAAAACCCGCGGAGGCAAGACGGGTGCTCCTGGGAATCACGAAAGCGTCCCTTGCGACGGATTCTTTCCTGTCCGCCGCATCCTTCCAGGAAACCACCAGAGTGCTTACCGAAGCATCCATAAAAGGAAAGGTGGACCCGCTCATTGGTCTAAAAGAAAATGTTATAATAGGAAAGTTGATACCTGCAGGAACCGGCATGAAGAGGTACAGGAATATAAAAATTATATGCGAAGGGCAGGAGGAAACCGCTACCACATCGGAAAATTAAAGCAGACACGCCTTAATTGTATTGACATAGAAAAAGTCGGATGCTAAAATATATTAGTGCGTGTTCAGGCTTTGAAAAGCAATGGATAAGGAGGGCATGAGCATGTTAAACAGATTAAAAAATGCCCCCAGAAAAACCGTAGGTACCAAGCAAACCCTTAAAGCGGTGGAAAAGAATCAAGCTTCAGTAGTGTTTATTGCAGAGGATGCTGAGGAGCACGTGGTTTCAGGCCTGAAGGAACTGTGTCGCACGAAGGGAATAGAGATGGTCTTTGTCCCTACTATGAAGGAACTGGGCCAGGCTTGCGGTATTGATGTAGGGGCAGCATCAGCTGCAATTTTGAGCTAATCCGATAGATGGTGCGAATGCCCCTCTCGGGGCATTCCTTTTTTTAATTCTTTGGAAGGAGGTGTTAAGGTATGCCGACAATGAATCAGCTGGTGAGAAAGGGCAGGGAGAAGGTTACCAAAAAATCCAAGTCACCTGCACTCAAAGGGAACCCGCAGAAACGCGGTGTTTGCACCGTTGTAAAGACAACTACTCCAAAGAAGCCAAACTCTGCTTTGAGAAAGATTGCCAGGGTGAGGCTGACAAACGGTATTGAAGTTACCGCATATATCCCGGGCATTGGTCATAACCTTCAGGAGCACTCGGTAGTTTTAGTAAGAGGCGGCAGGGTTAAAGACTTGCCGGGTGTAAGATACCACATTATCCGCGGGGCTCTCGATGCTGCTGGAGTAGCCAACAGGAGACAGGGTAGATCTCTATACGGTGCGAAAAGACCAAAGTCATAATAAGGAGGGAAGAGGATGCCAAGGAAAGGCCACGTTAGAAGGCGCGAAGTTGCTGAAGATCCCATTTATAAAAGCAAACTGGTTACGAAGCTCATTAACAAACTGATGTACGATGGCAAAAAGAGCATCGCGCAGAGGGCTTGCTATGAGGCCTTCGAAATTATAAGGCAAAAGACGGGTAAGGACCCCATGGAAGTTTTTCAGGAAGCTTTGAAGAATGTCATGCCCGTGCTTGAGGTTAGGCCGCGCAGGGTAGGAGGTGCTACCTACCAGGTTCCAATGGAAGTTCCGGAAAACCGCAGGTTATCCCTCGGGATTCGCTGGCTGGTAGATTACGCCCGCCAGAGGACCGATAAAAAGACCATCAGGGAAAAGCTCGCAGCTGAAATAATGGATGCGGCCAATGGTGCGGGTGGAGCCGTTAAGAAGAAGGAAGAAACCCACAGAATGGCAGAAGCCAACAGGGCGTTTGCACATTACCGGTGGTAATTTTTTGGTACCCAGGCTATTTTGCAGGAGAAAGGGGTGGAAAGGATGCCTAGACAGGTACCACTTAATAGATTAAGAAACATAGGTATAATGGCACATATAGATGCCGGTAAAACCACTACAACGGAAAGAATACTTTTCTATACCGGTAAGGTACACAAGTTGGGAGAGGTTCATGAAGGGACTGCTGTAATGGACTGGATGGAGCAGGAGCAGGAGAGGGGCATTACCATTACCGCTGCTTCCACCACTTGCTACTGGAAGGATCATCAAATTAATATCATAGATACGCCCGGGCACGTTGATTTCACCGTGGAGGTAGAGCGTTCACTTCGCGTCCTTGACGGAGCGGTAGCGGTCTTTTGTGCAAAAGGCGGTGTAGAGCCTCAGTCGGAAACGGTGTGGCGCCAGGCGGATAAATACGGCGTCCCCAGAATAGCGTATGTGAATAAAATGGATATAGTTGGGGCAGATTTTTACAATGTGGTTAAACAGATAAGAGAGAGGCTCGGCGCCAATCCGGTACCCATTCAAATCCCCATCGGAGCGGAGGATACCTTCCACGGCATAGTGGACCTGGTGATGATGAAAGCTTACATTTACACCAACGACCTGGGCACCGAGATACAGGAAACCGCTATCCCCGATGAAATAAGGGATAAGGCAGAAGAATACAGGGAAAAGATGATAGAAGCACTGGCGGATGTGGATGAAGAAATAATGACAAAATACCTGGAAGGGGAAGAGCTAACGCCGGAAGAAATTAAAGGAGCTCTAAGAAGGGCCTGCATCGCGGTTAAGGCCGTTCCTGTAATCTGCGGTTCATCGTATAAGAACAAGGGAGTGCAGCTTCTACTGGATGCCATAGTGGATTACCTGCCATCACCCCTTGACATTCCGGCAGTAAAGGGAATAGATCCCGAAACGGGAGAGGAAATAGAAAGACTTGCAAGCGATGATGAATCTTTTTCTGCTCTGGCGTTTAAGATAATGAGCGATCCCTATGTAGGCAAATTAACTTATTTCAGGATTTACTCGGGTGTTTTGAAAGCTGGATCCTATGTATATAACTCCACCAAGAATAAAAAGGAAAGAATAGGCAGGATTTTGAGGATGCATGCAAATCACCGCCAGGAAATGGAAGAGGCCATGACGGGAGAAATCGTAGCGGCGGTGGGATTAAAAGACACGACAACCGGTGATACCCTCTGCTCCGAAGACAAGCCTATTATACTGGAATCCATGCAGTTCCCCGAACCTGTAATCCATGTGGCGATTGAGCCAAAGACAAAAGCGGATCAGGAAAAAATGGGAATCGCATTGCAGAGGCTTGCGGAGGAAGATCCAACCTTCCGGACTTATACCGATGCTGAGACCGGACAGACCATCATTGCGGGAATGGGCGAGCTGCACTTAGAAATCATCGTTGACAGGATGTTCAGGGAATTCAAGGTTGAAGCCAATGTAGGAAAACCGCAGGTAGCCTATAAAGAAACCATCAAGAAATCCGTTAAAGCTGAAGGTAAATACATCAGGCAGACCGGTGGTCGCGGTCAGTACGGCCACGTATGGCTGGAAATTGAACCCCTTGAACCGGGTAAGGGCTATGAATTCGTAAACAAGATCGTGGGCGGCGTTATACCGAAGGAATACATTCCTGCTGTGGATGCGGGAGTTCGGGAAGCCCTCGAAAACGGCGTGCTGGCCGGATACCCGGTAGTGGATGTAAGGGTAACCCTTTTTGATGGTTCTTACCATGAAGTGGACTCTTCGGAAATGGCCTTCAAGATAGCCGCATCCTTAGCCTTCAAAGAGGCCATGAGGAAGGCGGATCCGGTGCTCTTAGAGCCCATTATGAAGGTAGAAGTGGTGGTTCCGGAAGAGTTCATGGGAGACGTAATTGGAGACATCAATTCCCGTCGCGGACATTTGGAGGGAATGGAACCCAGAGGTGGGGCTCAGGTTATAAGAGGTTATGTTCCTTTAGCAGAGATGTTCGGTTACGCAACAGATTTACGTTCCAAGACCCAGGGCCGCGGCACTTACACCATGCAGTTCTCCCATTATGCAGAAGTTCCAAAAAATATCGCGGATGCGATAATCAATAAAAAATAAAAATTAAAATTTGAGGAGGGCAAAGAAATGGCAAAACAGAAATTTGAGAGGAAGAAGCCGCACGTAAACGTAGGCACCATAGGGCACGTAGACCACGGCAAGACGACGCTGACGGCGGCGATAACGAAGGTATTGTCAAATGCGGGATTATCCCAGTTTGTAGCTTACGATCAGATTGACAAAGCGCCGGAAGAGAGGGAAAGAGGGATAACCATAGCCACGGCGCACGTAGAAT
>NZ_LOHZ01000029.1 GCF_001601575.1 Thermovenabulum gondwanense | reverse complement strand
TAAAACAGCACCTTGAAAACTGCACAGAGGTAATGGGAGAAGCTCATACGAAGTGAAGGCGAGAGGGTCAAGCTACTAAGGGCACACGGTGGATGCCTTGGCGCAAGGGGGCGAAGAAGGGCGCGGCAAGCGGCGAAACGCTCCGGGGAGCTGCAAGCAAGCTACAAACCGGAGGTACCCGAATGGGGGAACCCACCGCGGGGGAACCCGCGGTATCCTATGCTGAATCCATAGGCATAGGAGGCGAGACCGGGGGAACTGAAACATCTAAGTACCCCGAGGAAAAGAAATCAAGAGAGATTCTCCAAGTAGCGGCGAGCGAAAGGGGAGGAGCCCAAACCCATCATGTGTAGAAGGCCGTCACCGTTGCATGATGGGGGTTGAGGGAGTGTCCGAGCCCGAGGACGGTAGGGCGGACTGATTACCGGGCGAGTCGAACGCAGCTGGGAAGCTGGACCGAAGAAGGTGAAAGTCCTGTAGGCGAAGTCCGGGTAATGAGTCTGGGCACATCCCGAGTACCACGGGACACGAGGAACCCCGTGGGAAGCAGGGAGGACCATCTTCCAAGGCTAAATACCACCTTGCGACCGATAGTGGAGTAGTACCGTGAGGGAAAGGTGAAAAGCACCCCGGGAGGGGAGTGAAATAGGACCTGAAACCGTGTGTCTACAAGCAGAGGGAGCGGAAGCGACCTCGTACTTTTTGCAGAACGGACCGGCGAGTTACTGTGCCAAGCGAGGTTAAGGTGTGGGAGCACCGGAGCCGAAGCGAAAGCGAGTCTTAAGAGGGCGATAGTTTGGCGCAGTAGACCCGAAACCGGGTGATCTACCCATGGCCAGGGTGAAGCGGGATTAAACTCTCGTGGAGGCCCGAACCTTGTTGACGTTGAAAAGTCATGGGATGAGCTGTGGGTAGGGGTGAAATGCCAATCGAACCCGGAGATAGCTGGTTCTCCCCGAAATAGCTTTAGGGTTAGCCTCAACGGAGAAGCACCTGGAGGTAGAGCACTGAATGGGCTAGGGGCCGAGAGGTTACCGAACCCTATCAAACTCCGAATGCCGGGTGTGGATAGTTGGGAGTCAGACTATGGGGGATAAGCTTCATAGTCGAGAGGGGAAGAGCCCAGACCGACAGCTAAGGTCCCGAAGTGAGTCTAAGTGGGGAAGGATGTGGCACTGCAGAGACAGCCAGGATGTTGGCTTAGAAGCAGCCATCATTTAAAGAGTGCGTAATAGCTCACTGGTCTAGCGGTGCTGCGCCGAAAATGTAACGGGGCTAAAGGCTCACACCGAAGCTTCGGATAGCGCGGGAAGCGTTATGGTAGGGGAGCGTTCCTACCGGGTAGAAGTCGTACTGTAAGGTATGGTGGACTGGTAGGAAGAGAGAATGCCGGTATAAGTAGCGAGAGGCAGGTGAGAATCCTGCCCGCCGAAAGCCTAAGGGTTCCTGAGGAAGGTTCGTCCACTCAGGGTAAGCCGGGGCCTAAGCCGAGGCGAGGAGCGTAGGCGATGGACAACGGGTTGATAATCCCGTGCCACCTGAGGCCGATTGACCGAGGGGGTGACGCAGGAGGGTAGGCTGAGCGCGCGGTTGGTAGAGCGCGTCCAAGCCTGAAGGCAAACCGGGCAGGGAAATCCGTCCGGAGTAGCTGAAGGGTGACGGGGAGGGAAAACAAGTACCGAAGCAGCTGAACCCAGACTGCCGAGAAAAGCCTCTAGGGAGGCCGAGGGTGCCCGTACTGCAAACCGACACAGGTAGGCGAGGAGAGAATCCTAAGGCGAGCGGGAGAACCCTCGTTAAGGAACTCGGCAAAATGACCCCGTAACTTCGGGAGAAGGGGTGCCCTACGGATAGTAGGGTCGCAGAGAGCAGGCCCAAGCGACTGTTTAGCAAAAACACAGGTCTCTGCTAAGGAGAAATCCGACGTATAGGGGCTGACGCCTGCCCGGTGCTGGAAGGTTAAGGGGAGGGCTTAGCCGGAAGGCGAAGGTCTGAACCGAAGCCCCAGTGAACGGCGGCCGTAACTATAACGGTCCTAAGGTAGCGAAATTCCTTGTCGGGTAAGTTCCGACCCGCACGAATGGCGTAACGACTTGGGCGCTGTCTTGACGAGGGGCCCGGCGAAATTGTAGTATGAGTGAAGATGCTCATTACCCGCAGCTGGACGGAAAGACCCCGTGGAGCTTTACTGTAGCCTGATATTGGATCTTGGCATTGGATGTACAGGATAGGTGGGAGGCGTAGAAGCTAACTCGTCAGGGTTAGCGGAGCCGGCGGTGGGATACCACTCTTCCGGTGCTGGGGTTCTAACCAATGTCCGTGGAGCCGGACAGGGGACAGTGTCAGGTGGGCAGTTTGACTGGGGCGGTCGCCTCCTAAAGGGTAACGGAGGCGTCCAAAGGTCACCTCAGCGCGGTTAGGAATCGCGCGGTGAGTGCAAAGGCAGAAGGTGGCCTAACTGCGAGGGAGACATTCCGAGCAGTGTCGAAAGACGGGCTTAGTGATCCGGCGGTACTGGATGGGAAGGCCGTCGCTCAACGGATAAAAGCTACCCCGGGGATAACAGGCTGATCTCCCCCAAGAGTCCACATCGACGGGGAGGTTTGGCACCTCGATGTCGGCTCGTCGCATCCTGGGGCTGGAGTAGGTCCCAAGGGTTGGGCTGTTCGCCCATTAAAGCGGCACGCGAGCTGGGTTCAGAACGTCGTGAGACAGTTCGGTCCCTATCCGCTGCGGGCGCAGGATACTTGAGGGGTACTGTCCCTAGTACGAGAGGACCGGGATGGACGGACCGATGGTGTACCAGTTGTACTGCCAAGTGCACAGCTGGGTAGCCAAGTCCGGGAGGGATAAGCACTGAAAGCATCTAAGTGCGAAGCCTGCCCCAAGATAAGGTATCCCATCCTGAAAAGGGAGTAAGGCACCTGGGAGACGACCAGGTAGATAGGCCGGGGGTGTAAGGGCTGTAAGGCCTTGAGCCGACCGGTACTAATGAGCCGAGGGCTTGACCAAAAAAAG
>NZ_LOHZ01000028.1 GCF_001601575.1 Thermovenabulum gondwanense | reverse complement strand
TCTATATTTGAACCGGTATAGAATTTTTCGTATCTTTCGGGTGCTTTCGCAATCGTCTTTTTTAAAGTTGTGTCTTCCCATCTTTTTTGTTCTGCTTCTATCCTGCTAAGGGTTTCTTTGTCAAACAAGTTTTTTCCCTCCTAAATTACAAATTTTAATAATACCACGGGAGAAATGGGTAACAGTTTTAATAAAAATTCCGTTACCCATTCCTTAATCATTAATTATTTATCAATATATATTCAATCAAACTGATATGTTATCAACCTAAAACAGTGTGAAGCAGTATAGTCCATATTACCATGAAAAGAAGAGCTATAGGATATGTTGCACCATAACCGGTAGCAACTTCATCAGTTCCAGTAGCTTCTATAGCCGCACCTAATCCGGGTGTGCTTGTCATTCCTCCACATATAGCACCAGAAAGAAGTATCCAGTTAATCTTCCAGATATACCTTCCAATTAAAAATCCTACTAATTCAGCAAATAAACCAGCTACAAACCCAATTACGCATAATATCACACCTGTCTGTTTAACTACTTCGACCACGCCCGCACCGCTATCAAGACCTACTATTGCGAGGAAAAACGCAAGACCAAGTTCTCTAAAATTTGCCAAGGTTTCCTTAGGCATTCTGGTATTTAAAGAACCAATTTTACCGAAATAGCCCAACAAAAGTGCTGATATTAATACGCCACCTGTTGTTTCCAACTTTATAGGTGTTGCAATTCCTGGAATTTTAAAGGGTATACTTCCTATAATTATTCCCAATGCAAGTATTATACAATAACTTAAAAGATTGAATTTTTCTTTTACCTGAGTAGGCTCAGACTTCTGGTTTTTATCTCCCTGCACTCCCTGCATCATTTCCATCCTATATTGTTCCAGTTCTTTTTTAACATCTATACGAAATATCAATGGAGCTAATTGAACAAAAAGTATAACAACTATTACTCCGAACGGATAAGCTACTGCGTGCCCTATGGTTATATTTGGATTATTTTTAGTAGCTTCAAGGGCAGCTGCAAGGCCCGGTGAGCTCGTAAGGGCTCCGGTGTAAGTACCCGATACCAGATAGGGATCAAGAGATCCTTGATACATCAATGTAAGAATATAAGTAGCAAAAGCTCCGGCAAAAGTTATTATAATTCCTAACAAAACAAATTTCAGTCCGTAAAGTTTTATTACCCTTCCTATGTCCTTTGCTGCTAATAAACCAACTGCTGATACAAATACTATTAAACTGAAGGTAAAAAGAACTTTTTCTGGTTTATATCCAAGAGCGCCAAAAACAAGGCCTACAAAAAGTGCTCCCGATGTCTCAAGGCTTATACCCTTTACCTTGATTTTCCCTAAAATCAATCCAAGAGCAGTAACAACAAATAGGATGAAAAATTTATTGCCAATTACACTCTTAATAAACGCATCCACAGTTTTCCCTCCTTTAAAATTTTTGAGTAAAAGAATTACTTAGAATATTAGCCTTACAATGTTTTTAAATCATCCTCCCTTCTTTTAAAAATTTTGTATGCCAAGAAAAAGCTTCTTCAAGAATATGCGGAGTATGGGTTAAGCCTGCTTTTTCTATTGCTTTATTGAAGTATTCCATTAAGGCATCTTTAAAATCGGGATGTGCACATTTTTTAATAATCTCCTTAGCCCTTTCCTTAGGACTTAATCCCCTTAAATCAGCAAGGCCTTGTTCTGTAACGACAACCATTACATCGTGCTCAGTGTGGTCTACATGAGAAACCATCGGCACTATGCATGAAATCAATCCGTTTTTTGCAGTAGAAGGAGTAGCAAATATGGATATATAAGCATTTCTCGTAAAATCTCCTGAACCTCCGATGCCATTCATCATCTTTGTCCCCATGATATGAGTTGAATTGACATGTCCGTAAATATCTACCTCAATAGCTGTATTCATTGCTATAACACCAAGACGCCTTATTATTTCAGGATTATTACTTATTTCCTGCGGCCGGAGTATTATTCTTTCTCTGTAAAAATCAATATTTTGGTAAAATCTTTCAAGTCCCTCTTCCGAAGGGGTAACAGAGGTACCGGAGGCAATTACCATTTTCCCGCTGTCCAAAAGGTCAAAAACTGCGTCCTGAATTACTTCAGAATAGAATTCAAGTCCTTCAAAAGGTGAATCCAATAGACCTTTCAAAACCGCATTAGCTATATTTCCTACGCCTGACTGGAGAGGAAGTAGGTTTTTCGGGAGCCTTCCCTTTTTAACCTCATTTTCTAAAAACTCTATAAGATGTTCGGATATTTTTTTAGACGTCTCGTCAACAGGTGCAAGAGGTCTTACACTGTCCTTTCTATTGGTAAGAACAATAGCTGCAATTTTATCAGGATTGCACGGTATATAATTTCCCCCAATTCTTTGATCTACCTTGGTTAAAGGAATAGGTTTTCTATTAGGAGGATTCTTCGGTGTATAAATATCGTGCATACCTTCAAGTTCTAAAGGATGACTTTCATTTAATTCAATTATCACCTTTTCCGCCATTTCTACAAAAACAGGACTATTACCCACAGAAGTAGCTGGAACTACCCCCCCATCCTCCCTAATGGCAACGGCTTCTATAATTGCTACATCAATCTTTCCAAGAAAACCATATCTTATCATCTGCGGCATATGGCTAAGATGAAGATCAACAAATTCTATTTTTCCTGAATTAATGGCATTTCTTATACTTTCATTGGTCTGATAGGGTATTCTCTTTATCAGTGCATTGGCTCTTGAAAGGGTACCATCCAGCTCGTCGCCTACAGAAGCCCCAGTATAAAGGGTAATCTTTAGATTTTCCTTTTCCGCTCTTTTTGAAATCGCTATTGGTACTTCTTTCGGATAGCCAGAAGGTGTAAAACCGCTGGTAGCAACAATCATACCGTCTTTAATTAAATTGGCTGCTTCTTCAGCTGTCATAATTTTGTCTTTTAAGCTCTGTAGGCGTAATCTTTCCTTAGATATATTCATAAATAATCACCTCTCAAAATTTTTTATAAAATAAAAGCGGCCTAAGACAGCATAATAAAGCTATCTTAGGCCGCACATTATCTGCTTTTATGACAAAAGGTCTTTTTGTCACTGCAGATAAATGGCCTTACAAAAATTTTAATTATTTTTTACTATTCATCATCGCTCTCAATATTTCTTAAATAATCTCTATATTTCATGTGGCATATTTTTAAAGCAGTAATTATAGATTTTTTAGCGGTACCTAAATATTGTCTTTCAAATATGTTAATTATTTCATCTATCTTTTTCATACTTTTACCTACAACAACGTCTTTAAAAAATTGTTTAGCTACAGAAGTTGCAAGAGTTATATCTGCATCAATAATTTCTGAAGTTTCAATATTAACACGTAAACTAATCCCTACAACACTGTAAAGTTTATATGCTGTTGTTTCTTCAGGTAATTTTGCATAACCCGTTATTAAAATTTCGTTTTTATTAATGTTTTGCATTAGCAACACCTTATTATATATTATTTGTGATAATAATTACTTTTTCTTATTCTATTTCTACAAAATTTAATAAATTCCTTCTATAACACTATATGTATACAGTATTTTTTGTTCCATATCACTGAAAAGCGTAATATCCTTAACGGATGGGTCTCTGATACTATAAGTTTTTGAAGTATTTATAAGAACGTTTTTTTATATATAATATATCTTAAATAAAGATGATAATATTTATGAAAGGAAGGAGAGTCATGATACAAAACCTTCAATGTTTTAATGAAAAAATAGAGGCCTTAAAAGAGCTCTTAACAGAGAACAAAAAAAATAATGTATTGACGGGGGCAGGAATTAGCACCGAAAGTGGTATCCCCGATTACCGGAGCAAGGGCACGGGGCTATGGGAAAGATTTGACCCTATGAAATACGTCAGTGTAACAGCGCTTATGACGGATCCAAAAAAGTTCTTTGATTTTAATATACCCACCTGGACAAAATACGTTAATGCACAACCAAATATTGCTCATAAGGTAATAGCAAAGCTTGAAGAAATGGGATACATACAAACAGTAATCACTCAAAATATCGATGGTTTGCATATTAAAGCTGGGTCGAAAAGGGTAAGAGAGGTGCACGGGCATTTAAGGACCTGTCATTGTATTGAATGCAAGAAAACCTTTCCCTTTGAAGAGATGTCTGGCCAGTACTTTTCCGGCATAAATCCTCCCAAATGCAGCAACTGTGGCGGCATGCTCAGGCCTGACGTGGTTTTGTTTGAAGACCCCATGGGAAAGGATTATTTAAAAGCCCTTGAAGATATGGAGGGATGTGAGCTCTTAGTGGTGGTGGGAAGCAGCCTTCAGGTTTACCCCGTAGCGGATCTCCCTTCCTTTTCCAAAAAATTGGTCATCATCAACAAAGAAGAAACCCCCTGGGACAGGTATGCAGACCTTGTAATTCACGAATCCATAGGAGAGGTGTTTAGACATCTTGCAGAAATCATGTACATAAATGTAAATTAGTTTTTAAAAATGTACATAACAATAAAAATTTTGTTGCTAAGCATCTTTCAAATTTTTTGTAGCTCTATAACAAAACCTTAATTTTTCCCTTTATCTTTATATCATCCACTCCTACTTCACAGTTAAAAGCAAATATATCAACACCGGCATTCCGAGCTCTGGTTAGTTCTTCAGAAAAAGCCTTATCCGTTTCCCAGTTAGGACAAAAAATTACTGCGTCTTCCCTTTGCACAATAAAAAGGACACCGGCAGCGTAACCTTCTTTTTTGGCTTCAATCAAATGTTTTAAATGTTTTGTTCCCCTTACTGTCGGTGCATCCGGGAAAAAAGCTACCGCATTCTTTACAAGGGTTACCCCTTTAACTTCCAAATAATAATCTATGCGTTCGGAATTACCCAGCCCTATATCAAAACGGCTATCTTTAAATTTGACTTCTGTTTTTAAATTTTTATATTCTTTAAAAAAGGGAGCAAGAGCTCCCCGTTTTATTTCTTCAACGGCAAGTTTTGATGGAATTGAGGAATCAACGGAAATTAAATATAAATCCTTTTTGACAAATACTAAATCATATTTATGCTTCCTATTTTTATTTTTTGATTCAAGCAGTATTACTTCCGCTCCGGGTATTAACAGCTCTTTTAGCCTCCCGCTATTTGGAACGTGAGCGGTAATCTCTTTTTGGTTTAATAAAACTTGCGCCTCAAATCGATTCAGCCTTTTTACAAAAATAGCTTCAATTTTTTCGCCCTCTATTTTCATATTCTTCTCCTTATAAAAATAATCTAAAGCCCCTTTTTACATCGGCGGTTTTTATAAAATAAGTCCTGTTAGGGTTTAAAAAGAATTCAAAAGGATAGCCAAGCCCTTGTCCGTATATATCAAGAATTTCCACATCCTCTACATCGGGATGAGTGGTGAAAAACTTTTGGAGCATGATTCCAAAAGGTTTTGCCAGAATATTTGCTAAAAGAAAAGCTACTAATATATTTAATAAATTAAAGTGTTTATAAAAGATTAATACAATAACAAAAGCAAGAGAAAATAAAAAATTGGCTGCAGCAATGGAAGTTCCGCATCGCGGGTGTAGAGCTAAATTTATTTCTCCCCGTCTCATCCTTAAAAGCCCTTCCCGGGCTGCATCTAAAATTTCGTAAGGAGGAGGAAGGTCAGGCCCCGATAGGGTAAAACCATTAGAATAAGCAAGTCCGCCTATTCTTAAATTTCGTCCATATCTTTCCTCCAGCACATTTACGGTGGCATGCTCTAAGCTGTGATTTTTTCTTACCCTTTTATCCGCGGCAATTTTTATTATCTGCCAGGGGATTGTTATAACATTATAAAAAGAGTTGAAAATTAAGACATAAGGCAGTAAAAATAATGAACCTATTATAAAAAATATTAGAAAGGGGAGTATCAAATACGGGAAGAAAAAAAATATTAATAAAAGCATTAATATAAAGGGCATGTTATTACCTTCCTTTTGCTAAATTTAAATTTAATTTTTATACCTTATAATCATTTTATAAAATTTGCTTTGTTTTTGCTATACCTGTAAATTAAACTTAAAAAAAAATGGGTGCGTTTTTTGCACCCTTATTCTTTTCTTTTTGGCTTTCTTCCCAGATAAATCCTTTCCGGATCAACCTTCATCCTTAAAATCATCAACTCTTCTTCCGTAGGTGGCTCCATAACTCTGCACCTCGAAATATCAAGCTTAAATCCCGTATTCTCTTTTACAAATTCCGGATCGATCCCCGGATAAATTTCGTCAAGGAAAAGTATACCCGTTTCGGGATCGGGCTTCATTTTGCAAAGGTCGGTAACCACCACCAGTTCTCCACCTCTGTAAAGGCCGTAATCGAATCTCGTCTCTCCTTTGGGCCCCCTCATTCCCGCCGGTGTGGTTAAATATTGGACCTTATCGGGGAGGCGCCTTTTCTCGTGGACCATCATGGCGATTATCTTATCCGCTAAGCTGGCTATACTGTTTGCCCCTCCACTCCCTGTAAACCTAACATCCGGTCCTCTTCCCGTTTCGGAAACCCCTTTCGGCCAGTAGCTACCTATTGCTGTTGAATTAAGGTTGCCGTATTTATCGCATTCTGCTGCTCCGAGAACTCCGAGGGTACAGTACCCCCTGGCCGCTAAGGTTCCAAATGCATCTACAAGAGTAGAAAGGGTAGATGCCTGATAGCACGCTCTGGGGTCCGCAACGGAAACGGGTATATGTTCAATTTTAGGACCTACCGTGCCCGCTTCCAGGATTATCGTCATGTTGGGAGCATGGGTATGCTGGGCAAGCATAGCGGCAAGAAGGGGTAATCCCGTCCCTACAAACGCAAAGGCCTCGTCGGGCATCTCCCTTGCCGTTGCCACAGCCAAAAGTTCCATATAAGTGTATTTATCTTTTTCCAGACCCATTTTTATTAAGTATTCTTCATATTCCTTAACATTTATATCTAAAGGCATTTTTTCACCCTTCCCTCAATTGAATCTGTCCAGGTTCGGATTATAGTGGTATTTAGGATCGGTTCTCAATGAAAAAAGTTTCTTTATTCCTACCCTATTGTACAAATAATCCCAATCATCCCTGGTTTCCTTTACATGCTTTTCCCAGAATTCCTTTACTTTTTCTTTGGGCTGATGATTTACCTCTTTTACGTAATTCTTAAACCATGAATAATCGTAATCGTAGTAATTTGGAACGGCACTGGGGTAAGCTCCGAAGGGTTGTTCCACAATAGCATGTACAAAATGAGCAGCTATCTGGTTATGTTCCGGAACGGCTCTTAACTCTTCCGGTGGACATATCCTTTCACATTCTACTATAAGTATCCTACCGCAAAGGGATTGATCCAGGTCCGGACCTATAAGGCCTTCTATTCTTACGGTGCCGTCGAGAGCAACTCTTTGAGCCCTCACTACACATACTTCGGGCATTAAAGGAGGTACAAGGGCAACCTTAACTCCTTCTTTTCCGGTATACTTTTTCGAATTTATCTTACCCTCTCTGTATGCATTAGTTTTATTTACGCAGGAATCTTCCCCGCTTAAAAATCTTCTGGGTCTTAACCCAAATCCCTCAAAGGGGTCATCTATAATTTCATATTTTTTGGGAGGTATTCCGGGGTGAATAAAATCTCCGTTTTCCTTCTTGCCTCTTAGCCCGGCCTTTTTGAATGTATCGTATTCAATAAGATCGCTGCCAATATCGCCAAGACAGGGCATAAAAGGAAGACCCAATCTTCCTGCCAAAGTCCTCTGAGCAAAGCTCCAGTTACTGTAATCTTCTATAAGTTCGATTTCTCCCGATTCAATGGCCTGCCTTATAGCATAAGCAACGGGCATGCCACCTTCCAGGCCTAAGTAAGTAGTTTCGAGCCACTTGATTAATCCCGCTCCAGCAAGCATTTCTTCAACCAGTGTTCCACCGTTCATGGTAACAAAAAGGTCTTTTATCCCTTGCCTTACAATCTCCCTGGCAATTGTCATCGGTCTCCTTAATATCGTAAATCCGCCAAAGGCTATGTGGGTTCCCGGTTTAATAAACCTTTCAACGGCCTCTTTTGCGGTCATAACCTTGTTTTTAAGTTCGGAGCTAATCATAATCTTACTCCTCCTTTAGTAAAGGAATAACTTCCTTTAGTTTCTCCGATAAAAGTTGTAAGAATTTTACTTTTTCATCAATGTATAAAATAGAATTTTCCAGTTCTTTTTTCAAACAATCTCTTTCTTCTCCTTTTATACCTTCGATTTCTTTAAAAAATTCATCATACCTTTCAAGAGCCTGTTTTGAAAGGATTTCCGCTTCCAGCAGGCTGTTATTGCAGGCATTTAAAAGCCATATATAGTTCATTAGATTTTTCATTATAATTCCCCCTGACAAGTTTAATTTAAGCCATCTGAGTTTTGTTTTTGGGAGTTCTTTTATTAAAAAGGGCTCCTGCAAAAATTAATAGCATACCTATTAATATCCCCGGAATAAGAGGGTCTATATTCTCGGGTAGAATAAATTTACCGACTAGCACCGTTAACGGGCTTATGACCATTGACAGGATTGCAAATCTCCTGTCAACCCTTCCTCTCATAAATATTGCCGCACATAAGGGAGCGAAAACCGTAGCCCCCCTAAGTCCCATAGACATAAAGCTCCACTTTAAAATCAGGGATTTCAGGTTTCCGGTGATGAATAAGAGCGTGATGCTCAAAACCGCTATTATACTTAATCTCGTTACCCTCAGCAAAACACCGTCATTTGCCTTTGGATTAATGAATTTTGCATAAATATCTTTGGCAAAGATGGTGCTGATCCCCAGCGTAAGCCCGGAACCCGTTCCTGCAACGGCTATGAGTAAGGTGGCGAGTATCACTCCGCCCAGCCAGGGGTTTAAATGGTTTATAACGAACAAAGGTAGAGCCGAGGCTGGATTTATGTTGGGGAAATTTGCTTTCATATAAAGTCCTATTAAAATCCCCGCTATACCGATTGGAGGAATGATTATCGCACTAATTAATGCACCTTTTTTGGCTTCTTTTACACTTTTCCCTGACACCACCGCCTGAAAATAGGTCTGGGTGGAAATAACGCCTATAACCAGCGAAAAACCTGCAGCAAAATCTACCCAGAATCCTCTCCCGAATAAGTTAAAGTATGGGTTTGCCGGAAAGGTACTAAATATTCCCGATAATCCTCCCAGGCCTTTATACGAAATAATACCTCCTACCAGCATTGCAAGATATAAGAGCAAAAGTTTTGCCACGCCGACAATTCCCGCACCCCAAACCCCACCGAAAATAACGTAGGTAGCCATAATTAATATCGCAATTACTGCAGCCGAAAAAGGCAGCATTTTAAACATTGATGTAATCAGGGCTACGGCAGAAAGAACCTGAGCTACAATATTTAAAAACATGCCAATAGAAACAAAAATACTGGAAATAGGCCCTGCAATTTGACCGTATTCGTCGCAGAGAATTTGAGGTATTGTTCCTTTATTCATTTTATAGAATGGTTCGGCAAAAAAAAGCGCCAGAACCAGACATCCTATACCGGCTCCTAAGGTGAACCACCAGGCAGAAAGCCCGGAAACAAAAGCGAGCTGAGCCGTTCCGATGGTAGACGCGCCTCCTACCAGCGTTCCCGTTATTGCTCCGACAATTACGGATGAATCCGCTCTTCTTCCTCCCGTAGAAAAATCGGAAGAACTTTTAATATTCCTACCCGAAAAATATCCGAGAAAGGTGATAAAAAGCAGTGTAATCACTAATCCGAAAGTGTGTTCAAAGGAAAGGTTGTACAATTTAGAATCCTCCTTATAATCAATTTTTTGTCTATTTTTATTATTTTTTGTAAATTGCTAAACTTTTAACTAACTTGTCTGATTAAATGATACAATATATTAAAAAAATAATCAATAATTATAAATTATAAAAAAATACCACCCCGGAGGGTGGATATAATAAAACTTTTTCAGTTTTTTAAAGGATTTTTACAATATCCTTCAAAATTACATCCGCTGCAGAACTCTTTATAAAACTCTAATGGTATAAAAGAAAGGATTTTTTTCAAATCAGAAAAACGAATCGAATCCCCTGCAGCAAATTTCAAGTGCTTTAAAGCCAAATTATCCAAGCTTTTTACCTCATCTTCTGAGCTCAAAGAATAATGACAAGTAAAATCTTTTAGATATTTACATCCTTCACATACATCATCAGGACCCTCTACAACCTTTACCGCATCTCCCTCGGCCATTTTTTTCTTTATAAGTTGCACATTTTCTTTAAACCTTTCATCAATACCATCCCCATCGTAATAATTCAAGCAAATTAAATGATGCCCTCTAAGTTTAATCATAGGCTGTTCTCATCTTCCCTCAATAATATTTAAAAATTCTTCCGCAATCATATCCGAATATAGACCATTTCTGTAATTTCTGCGGGCTACAATGTAATCCGCCTGCATACCCTTTTCGTAAATTTCTTTTATTTTAGCAGGTATTTCTACGTAATTTCCTAACTCTCTGTAATTTTCATCAAGGAAAATAAAAGTGGGAATTCGGGGTTTTCCATCGTATTTATAATTTTCCAGTAATTCCTCATTTCCTTCTTTTGGCAGTATTGCATAATCTATAACACCCGAGGTTTTTGCCATTTTTATGAGGACGGGAACGGCAGCAATGCAATCGGGACACCAGCTTTCAGCAAAAACCAGGACCTTTACTTTTTTATTAATCTCATTAATTCTTTCTACCAATTTATCGTTAAAGTTTATTTTGCCGTAAATATCCTCAATCTTTTTCCTCGAGTTTTCGTCAGCTTGTTCTAAAAAATCTTCAAAATCTATCCCCTTTAAAAAAAGCTTTTTAAAATCCATCATCCTCCTTTTGCTCAAGCTGAAAATGTCTTGCTTGAGGCTGGGCTATTTATATTCCGCCCTTTTTAATGCATCCGGTCCCAGCAGGCGGTTCTTCGGATACATTATACTCATCTAAATATAAAGTATAGCATAAAAATTTTTTTTAAACATCTCTTCAAAAACTTATAATCTTTTATTAAACGTAAAATTATGATATATTTTGATTTAACAACATAAATCTTCAAATTTATTCTTTTATTATACCGGAGGTAAATATGTTACCCCAAATAAAAATACCCCAGGATGTTATGGAAGTTATAAAACGTTTTAAAAATAACGGTTATCAAGCCTATATAGTAGGAGGGACAGTAAGGGATGCACTTTTGGGAAAAGAAAATTTTGACTATGACGTATCTACCAGCGCCCGACCCTATGAAATTCAAAAAGTAATACCAAAAGCAATTCCTTACGGGGATTTTGGAACTTTTTTGTACGTTCTAAAGGACAAAAGAATAGAGATAACCCCCTTTAGAAATGACGCTCCGGGAAGAAAGCCCCATTATAGTATTGTTGACTCTATTGAAAATGACCTTTCAAGAAGGGATTTTACAATAAATTCCATTGCTTACGATCCGATAGAAAATAAAATTATTGACCCCTTTGGAGGAATAGAAGATATTAAAAACAAAATAATAAGATGCACCGGTTCTTCAAAAAGAATTTGGGAAGACCCTCTCAGGGCATTAAGAGCGGTAAGGTTTATGGCACAGCTCAATTTTACCATCGAACCTTCCACATTATACGCCATAAAAGCAAAATCCCCGCTATTAGAAACTATTTCCAGGGAAAGGATCAGGGATGAGTTTTCAAAAATACTCCTGTCCGATTATTCTTACGAGGGCCTTAACATGCTTTTTTTGACAAATCTTTTGAATTTTATTATACCCGAACTTTTAGAAGGAATGGGAGTTGAACATTACAATAAACCCTATGATGTATTGGAACATAATCTTATAATGAGTAAATACCTTTCAAAGAAGTTACACCTTAAGCTTGTCGGAGTCCTGCATGATGTAGGGAAGCCCTTTTGTGCGGAAAAAAAGGAATATGGTTTAGAATTTCCCAACCACCATGAGATATCTGCCAAAATAGCTGAAGAAGTTTTAAGAAGGTTAAAATACGACTCAAAAACCATTAAAAAGGTGATCCATTTAATAAAACATCATATGTTCATTTTTTACCCTGAGGATGACCTTTATAAAGCAAGAAAGCTTGTTTTTACCGTGGGGTGGGAGAATATTTACGACCTCATTGAAATTAGAAAAGCCGATAGGCTTGCCAGCGGTTTTCCCCAGGCAATAGGCCCGGGATTATCAAATCTCATAAACAAATTAGAAATTCTACAGAAAGAAAATTTACATTACAACCTGAAGGACTTAGCCGTAAAAGGCGATGATTTAATTAAAGCCTTTAATTTAAAGCCGGGTCCTCTAATAGGTCAAATATTAAGCTATCTTTTGGATGAAATTTTAAAAGATCCATCTTTAAATGAAAAAAATATTCTTCTTGAAATGGCAAAAAATAAATTTTTACCCCAAGAAGGAGGAAATTTAAATGAAAATCGGTTTAATAAGTGATACCCATGGAAGTGCAGAAGCCTTTTTGAAAGCCTTCGATATTATTAAAGACTGCGACCTCATAGTGCACACGGGGGATGTTTTATACCATGGCCCGAGAAACCCGCTGCCTGCAGGTTATGACCCGCAAAGATTAGCCCGTTTATTAAACGAATGTAAACAACCTATTGTTGCAGCCTGCGGTAATTGCGATGCCGCTATAGACCAGATGCTGTTGAGGTTTCCCATTCAAAACAGCTATGCTTTAATATATACTTATGCAAAAAAAATAGTGGCCATTCACGGCCACGATAAACCCCTTGAGGAATGGTTGAACTTATGTAATGATTGGGGTGTGGATTTTTTAATTGCAGGACATACACATGTTAAAACTATTGAAAAAATAGGCAATGTAATACTTATAAATCCCGGCTCACCCTCTTTGCCGAAGGACGGTATTCCTTCCTGCGGAATAATCCTCGAGGATGTGGTAAAACTTTATAATATTGAGTCAAAAGAAGTGATATTAGAATATAAATTAGTATAGTCCAATATCTTTTCTAAAATGCATTCCCTCAAAATATATTTCCTTTAAAGCATCATACGCCTTTTCCCTTGCCTCGCTTAGTTTTGCTCCCATCGCTGTAACCGAAAGAACCCTGCCGCCGGATGTGTAATATTCATTACCGGATTTTAAGGTGCCTGAATGAAAGACAAAAACTCCTTTTTGCCTGGCCTTTTCAAGGCCTATTATTTTTTTGCCTTTTTCGTACTTGCCGGGATACCCGCCCGATGCGGCAACCACATTAACTGCAAATAGTCCTTCCCATTCGATGGTTTGTTTATCAAGATTTTCGTTAATTATACTTTCGAAAATTTCTACAACATCGCTTTTTAAAAGCGGCAATACCGCCTGAGCTTCAGGGTCACCAAAACGGCAGTTGAATTCAAGTACCTTGGGGCCTTCTTTTGTGAGCATTAAACCCGCGTAAAGAATACCTTTATAGATTATACCTTCTTTCTTTAAACCCTCCAAAGTTCTTATCAGTATTTTCTTATAGATATCCTCCATTAAATTACCATCCACATCCGGGCAGGGACAAATCGCCCCCATTCCACCCGTGTTTGGCCCTTCATTATTATCAAAAAGTCTTTTATGGTCTCTGCTTGGAAGCATTGGGATTATAGAATTACCATCACAAAAAGCAAGTACCGTGACTTCCCGTCCTTCCAGGAATTCTTCAATAACTACCCTTTCTCCCGAACTACCGAAAACTTTTTTCACCATTATATCTTCTAAAGCTTCCCGGGCTTCCCTTTTATCCCGGGCAATAACCACTCCCTTTCCCTGGGCTAAACCTTCCGCCTTTATAACAACCGGAAATTTTTGCACCTCAATAAATTCTAAAGCTTTCCTGTAATCGTCAAACACTTCGTAAAATGCGGTGGGAACGGAATATTTTCTCATAAGATTTTTTGCGAAAACTTTGCTGCTTTCAAGCAGCGCACCTTCTTTTACAGGTCCAATAACATTCAATCCCCTTTTATTAAATTCATCGGAAATACCCAGGGCTAAAGGTGTTTCAGGTCCTACCACCGTAATATCTATATTTTTATTCAAAGCGAAATCTGCAAGGCCTGCAATATTTTCCGCATTTATATCGACTCTCCGGGCTATTTCATCCATCCCCGGATTGCCCGGTGACACGAAAATTTCCTTTACCTTTTTGCTTTTAGCAATGGCATAACAAAGAGCATGCTCCCTTCCACCCTGGCCAACCACCAATATCCTCATTATTTCCCCTCCAAGGTTTTAATTTAATGCTTAAAATGCCTTATCCCGGTAAAAACCATCGCAATGCCTTTTTCATCACATGCTTTTATTGATTCCTCATCCCTTATTGATCCTCCCGGCTGGATGATGGCTTTAATTCCAGCCTTAGCCGCCTCTTCTACCACATCCGGGAAAGGGAAAAATGCATCCGAAGCAAGAACGGCATTTTGAGCCTTTTCCTTTGCCCAGGAAATTGCCTGCTGGGTAGGCCAGAGCCTGTTTACCTGACCCATGCCTATACCCACCGTACATAGATCCTTTGCAATAACTATGGCGTTGGATTTAACATGTTTTACTACCTTCCAGGCAAAGATCAAATCCTTTAATTCTCTTTCAGCAGGTTTTAACTTTGTGACGTATTTTAGTTCATTTAAATCAAAATCCATTGAATCAAAATCCTGGACAAGAATTCCCCCGCCAATTTTTTTAATATCAAAACCATCCTCATGTATGTTTTTATATTCGCTTATTTCCATTTTTAATATTCTTAAATTCTTTTTTTGCTTAAGCAAATTTAAAGCTTCTTCGTCATAATCGGGAGCAATTACTATTTCTAAAAATATGCTATTCAAGGCTTTTGCCGTTTCAATATCTACTTTGCGGTTTAGTGCAACTATACCACCGAAAATAGACACAGGATCGGCATTGTAGGCCCGGGTGAACGCATCGTAAATACTTTCTCCCAGAGCAACCCCGCAGGGGTTAGTGTGTTTAATAGCAACAGCACAGGGTTCTTTAAACTCCGCAGCAATGGTAACGGCTGCTTCTATATCGTTAATATTATTAAATGAAAGCTCTTTACCGTTTAAAATTTCGGCTGAAAAAAGGGTCCCTTTTTTTGTTTTTACTTCTTTATAAAGAGCCGCCTCTTGATGAGGATTTTCTCCATAGCGAAGCTTCTCTACCTTTTCAAAGGTCAAGGTAAGGGTTTCGGGGAATTTTTCAATTTGTACTCCCTTTTTCTTCAAGGTTTTTCTGAAATAATCCGCAATAACCGCATCGTAATGGGAGGTATGTTCAAAAACTTTTAAAGCGAGTTCAAACCTTTTATCAAAACTTAAGTCTCCCTTTACCCTTAATTCATCAATAATGTCAAAATAATCTTCCGGATCGCAAATAACAATTACATCTTCAAAATTTTTTGCTGCTGCTCTGAGAAGGGTAGGCCCACCTATGTCTATATTTTCTATTACTTCCTCAAAATCCACCTTTTCTTTTAAAACGGTGTTTTTAAAAGGGTATAAATTGACTACTACCATATCTATGGTAGAAATACCCTGTTGTTTTAACTCCCACATATGTTCTTCATTTTTTCTCCTGGCAAGAATCCCTCCGTGCACCTTTGGGTGCAGGGTTTTAACCCTGCCTTCGAGCATTTCCGGAAACCCGGTATAATCGGAAATGTTAATCGTGATAATACCTTCCTTGCTCAGTATATCCGCAGTTTTACCCGTGGAAATTATTTCATATCCCATCTCCACAAGTCTTTTTGCAAATTCCACCACATTTTTCTTGTCATATACCGATATTATTGCTCTCTTTTTCTCCATCACCGCCAAGCCCTCCCATAATTTTCACCCTTCTATTTTCTATTACGAGCCTTTTCTCCGCAAAAAGCTTAACTGCAAGGGGAAGTATTTCATGTTCCACCTTTTTTACCCTTTCCGCAAGGGATTCGGGTGTATCTTCGTCCAGTACCGGTACCGCCTTTTGCAAAATAATAGGTCCCGTATCGGTACCTTCATCAACAAAATGCACCGTAGCACCCGTCACCTTTACTCCGTATTTTATTACCTCTTCATGCACTCTCCTGCCGTAAAAACCCTTACCGCAAAAGGAAGGTATCAAAGATGGATGAACATTTATAATTTTATTATGAAATTCTCTTACAAAATACGGGGATAATACCTTTAAATAACCTGCAAGCACCACCAGCTTAACTCTATATTCCTTTAAAATTTCTACTATCTTTTTTTCGTAATCCGTTTTTTCCCTAAAATCCTTTTCATCTATGAAATAACCCGGAATTCCTTCTTTCTCAGCTCTTTTTAGGGCAAAGGCTTCTTTTTTATTGGATATTACTACCGAGATCTCACAGGGTAAAAACCCCCGCTTCACTCCATCGATTAAAGCCTGCAGGTTTGTCCCTGTGCCCGAAACGAGAACTCCCACCTTTACTTTTTGCAAAATGTGACGCCCCTTTCTCCCCTTACTACATCTCCTATGACAAAAGCTTTTTCTCCTTTTTCTTTTAGTACACTTAAAATTTTATCCACTTCTTCTTCAGAAACCACCAGGATTAGTCCTATACCCATATTAAATACTCTGAACATCTCGGCTTCTTCGATTTCCCCTGAGTTTTTAATAATGTTAAATATAGGAGGAACTTCCCAGCTATTGGTAAAAATCCGAAAACCGAAATCCTCTTTTAAAACCCTGGGCGGGTTTTCGACCAGGCCACCCCCTGTAATATGAGCAATCCCCTTTATTCTGAAATCCTTTAAAACTTCTAAATCCTCTTTATAAATCTTTGTGGGAGTTAAAAGTTCTTCTCCAAGGGTTTTACCCAGTTCGTCCATATAAGTATTGTAGGAAAGCTTTGCTTTTTCAAAAAGCACTTTTCTTACTAAGGAAAATCCGTTGCTGTGAAGTCCGGAAGATGAAATGCCGATTACCATATCCTTCTCGGAAATACCCGATCCATCAATTATTCCATCTTCATCCACCGCTCCCACCGCAAATCCTGCCAGGTCGTACTCTTCTTCCGCATAAAAGCCCGGCATTTCCGCCGTCTCTCCACCTATGAGAGAACAACCAGCTTTTTTGCATCCTTCAGAAATCCCTTTGACAATTTTTTCTATCTTCTCGGGAATGAGTTTTCCGCAGGCAATGTAATCCAGGAAAAAAAGAGGCTCAGCACCCGTTACCAGAATATCATTTACGCACATGGCCACCAGGTCAATCCCAATAGTATCGTGTACGTCAATTTCCTGTGCAATCTTTATTTTTGTTCCTACCCCATCGGTGCCGGAAACGAGAACCGGATTTTTATATTTTTTAAGGTCCAGTTTAAAAAATCCTGCAAATCCTCCCAGATCGCCAATAACCTCGTTCCTGTAAGTAGAACGCACATGTTTTTTTATTAACTCTACTGCCTTATTGCCCGCATCTATATCCACACCCGAAGATTTATAGGTCATTTTTTCCATAGCCTTCTCTCCCGTTCAGCATTTTTCAAAAAGGTACTTTCTTCCCTCTCTCGGTACTTCCACGGGGTATTCTCCTGTAAAACACCCAAGGCAAAATCCCTTTTCCTTTCCCGTAGATTTTATTAGCCCTTCGGTGCTTAAATATCCTAAGCTATCCGCCCCTATGCTTTTCATAATTTCCTCTATGCTTAAACTTGAGGCAATTAATTCTTTCTTTGTAGGTGTATCTATGCCAAAATAGCAGGAATATTTGACGGGTGGGGAGGTAATTCTAACGTGTACCTCTTTGGCTCCCGCTTCTTTCAGCATTTTTACTATCTGCCCGCTGGTTGTGCCGCGAACTATGGAATCGTCTATCATGACAAGCCTCTTCCCCTTTATTTCTTCTTTTAAAGGATTCAGTTTTAACCTAACTCCGAGGCTTCTCAACTTCTGCCCCGGTTGGATAAAGGTCCTGCCTATATACCTGTTTTTAATAAGGCCAACCCCATAGGGAATTCCCGATTCGTAAGCAAAACCCATTGCGGCAGCCGTCCCCGAATCGGGAACACCTATAACCAGATCTGCATCGCACGGGCATTCACTGGCGAGTATCCTTCCCGCATTGAACCTGGCCCGGTGTACATTTATACCGTCTATCGTGCTGTCGGGGCGGGCAAAGTAAACAAATTCAAATATGCACAGGGATTTTTTTGCATTAAAAGGCTTAATGCTGTTTACTCCCTTTTCATTAATTACTAATATCTCACCGGGTTCCACGTCTCTTATAAATTCCGCTCCAAGAGTATTAAAAGCACAGCTTTCGGAAGAAATTAAATAGCCTCCATTTAATTTTCCGAGGCAAAGAGGCCTCAAGCCATAGGGGTCCCTTATGGCTATTAAAGAATCCAGTGTCATCAGCGCAAGGGCATAAGAACCTTTAATGTATTCCATTGTTTTTATAATTGCATCGATAAGGTCGCTTTTAGTTTCTCTTGCAATAAGATGGGCAATTACCTCGCTGTCAACGGTTGTCTGAAAAAAGGCTCCCTTCTCCTCCAGGTCCCTTCTTAAAATATCTGCATTTACCAGATTTCCATTGTGTGCTACCGCTAAAAAGCCATTTTTATATTTTACTACGAAGGGCTGAGCATTCACTGCAGTATTAGATCCCGTAGTAGAATACCTGACATGCCCAATGGAAATTTTACCCTGAAGGGAATCCAAAACTTTTTCATCAAAAACCTCGTTAACAAGCCCAAGGTTTTTATGGTATAGAATCTCCTCTCCATTGCTTACAGCAATTCCCGCACTTTCCTGACCCCGGTGCTGCAGGGCAATTAGAGCATAAAACACCGTTCTCGCTATGGTGGGATCGGTTTCCTTCAAATAAACTCCGAAAACCCCGCATTCTTCTTTTAATTTGTCATTTCCCATTATTTCTCCAAAGCCCATTTTAAGGAATTCCTCCAAATATATGAAATTTCATCTAATCCCAGTGAAATTTTCCTCATCCTGTTATTTTTTACCGTAATCTCAAAGCTATCCTTATCTACGAAGCCAAGGACCTGATAAATAATCCCTTCTTCTTCGGCCAGTCTTTTAAATGTAGAAAACTCTTTTTCATCTATGCTTACTATTATCCTTGACTGAGCTTCACCGAAAAGCACGGCATCCTCGCGCAGGGAGGTATAAATATCTCCTTTAAATCCAAAACCTCCGGTTATGGCACATTCAGCCAGAGCTACAGCGAGCCCTCCTTCGGATACATCATGAGCTGACCGTAGTAGCCCAAGCTCTATTGCTTTCAAGCAAAAATCCTGTACCAATTTTTCTTTTTTTAGGTCTACCTTTGGAGGCTTTCCATATCTGATTTTATGAACATTCTTTAAATACTCACTACCGCCCAGTTCTTCGGTATTTTCGCCAATTAAAATAACCAGGTCTCCCTGTTTTTTGAAAGATTGAGTGGTATGTTTTAATATATCCTCCATCAACCCTACCATTCCTACCACCGGGGTTGGAAGAACCGCCTTATTCTTCGATTCATTGTAGAAGCTTACATTTCCGCTTACCACCGGTATTTTAAAATATTCTGCAGCTTCGGCCATGCCCTCGATGCACTTTGCAAACTGGTAAATAACCTCATTTTTTTCGGGATTCCCAAAATTAAGGCAATCGGTTATGGCTAAAGGAGCTGCTCCGCTCACAACTATGTTTCTTGCTGCTTCAGCAACCGCCTGTTTCCCGCCTTCATAGGGGTCCAAATAACAATAAAAAGCATTGCAGTCACAGGTCAAAGCAAGCCCTTTTTTGGTGCCTTTTACCCTCAAAACTGCCGCATCCGAACCCGGAGCTACCACCGTATCCGTCCTTACCATGTAGTCATACTGATGATAAACGAGAGATTTATCGGCAATATTCGGCAAAGATAAAAGAATTTTAAAAACCTCATTTAATTCTTCAGGGACTTTTACATTTACAATATCCTTTTCTTCCTGCACTATAGGTTCCCTTATCTCGTGAATTACTTGAGGCGCCCCTTCTGCCAGGGATTTTGCCGGTACTTCAGCAATTTTTTGACCTTTTTCCAGGACCCTTAGCATCCCGTCATCGGTAACTTTTCCGATCTTGACGGCATTCAGATCCCATTTTTTAAAAGCCTTGATGACTTCCTCTTCGTACCCTTCTTTTACTATCAATAGCATTCTTTCCTGGGATTCCGATAGCATCACTTCATAGGGGGTCATCCCCTCTTCCCTTTTGGGCACCAGATCCACATCTATTTCTATTCCCGTTCCCGCTCTTGCGGCAGTTTCCGAACAGGCTGAAGTTAAACCGGCAGCACCTAAATCCTGTATTCCCACCACAAAATCGAATTTCAGCACTTCCAGGCATGCCTCAATCAAAAGTTTTTCCATAAAGGGGTCTCCCACCTGAACGGAAGGCCTTTTTTCCTTGGAATCTTCCGAAAGTTCTTCCGAAGCAAAACTGGCACCATGTATGCCATCCCTTCCCGTCAAAGCCCCAACCAGCATTACGGAGTTGCCCACACCCCTTGCGGTTCCCCTTTTTATTTCGTCCTTTTTAATAATTCCAACGCACATAGCATTAACCAGGGGATTTTCATCATATTCATCGCTGAAATAAGTTTCACCACCCACAGTAGGGATGCCTACCGAATTACCGTAATCACCTATGCCCGCTACAACATTGCTGAAAAGATATTTGACCCTGGGGTTTTTCAGATTTCCAAATCTCAGAGAATCGAGCAAAGCAATTGGTCTTGCTCCCATTGCCACAATATCGCGAATTATGCCACCCACTCCCGTTGCTGCTCCTTGGTAAGGCTCAACCGCAGAAGGGTGATTATGACTTTCGATTTTCAAAACTACCGCTAAGCCATCCCCGATATCCACTATTCCGGCATTTTCACCAGGGCCTACCAGAACCCTTTCTCCCTTCGTAGGAAATCTTTTCAGGTATTTTTTTGAATTTTTATAGCTGCAGTGTTCCGACCACATTACCGAATACATTCCAAGTTCCACATGATTGGGCTCTCTTTTCAGGGTATTTACAATTTCGCTGTATTCGTTTTCATTTAAACCTAATTTTAGTGCTTCTTTCAGCATGGTCATAGAGCCCTCCCTTTTATAAATTCCAGTACAGATTCAAAGAGCCTTTTCCCATCGGTATTTTTTAGAATTTCCTCCGCACACCTTTCCGGATGGGGCATTAGCCCGAGAACGTTTTTATTCTCATTGCAAATGCCGGCAATATTCATGATGGAACCGTTTGGGTTGGATTCCTCCGTAACATTTCCATTCTTATCACAATAGGTAAAAATTATTTGCCCGTTATTTTTTAATTTTTCTAAGGTATTTTCAGGGGCATAAAAATTACCGAATCCGTGTGCTACCGGCATTTTTATAATTTCACCCTTTTTATAAAGATGAGTAAAAGGCGTTTCGTTGTTTTCCACCCTTAAATAGACCTCATGGCAGTGAAACTTCAGATCCCTGTTTTTCATCATTGCTCCTTCTAAAAGGCCTGCTTCAAGTAAAATCTGAAACCCATTACAAATCCCAAGAATTAGCTTTCCTTTTTCAGAAGCCTTGACAACACTTTCCATAGCCTTTGAAAAACGGGCAATAGCTCCCGCCCTTAAGTAATCGCCGTAGGAAAATCCCCCCGGGAGAACTATTAAATCAAAATCCCCGGGAGAAAATTTCTCCTTGTGAAAAACATATTCCGTATTTTGCCCCATAACATCTTTTAAAACATGATAACAATCAAGATCGCAATTGGAACCGGGAAAAACAATAACCGCACACCTCATTTTTCTTCCTCCATAATTGTATAGGTAAAATCTTCAATTACGGGATTTGCAAGAAGGCTTTCGCACATTTCCCTTACAGTCTTTTGGGCTTCTTCCTTGGATTGGGCTTCCAATTTCAGAAAAATTACCCTCCCTATGCTCACATCATTAACCTTAGAAAATCCTAAGTGATGCAAGGCTCCCTTAACGGCTTGTCCCTGAGGGTCTAAAACGCCCTTTTTGTACATGACCCTTATTTCCGCATAGTACATAATATTTCCCCCTCGTATAATATGTCTTAGAAATTATCAAGAAGTTTTTATAGCTTCTTGATAATAAGGTGTGCCTTTGCGAAAATTAATTTGGGTTGGTCTGGGGTCACTCTTAATCCCCCCTGTAGCCCGGTAAACCTGGACTACTCAGTAAAGAGTGAGACCTCTGCGGTGCAGTACTAGTTTCTTACTCGTGAGCCGAGCCAGCAGGCCTTCCGGCCCCTGGGGACAGCAGGCCAGGGGTGCACCCCCGGTTGTCCTGTCAAGCTCTTATCGCCCGCGAGGCTGTCAGGTACTGCACCCGCAGGGCACGCCCCTACTCCTGGCCAACTCAAGGAGGGATATCCGTTGGCTCAGGTCATCTTTGCAGGCATCGATGTCAGCGCCTCTAAGCTGGATATCGTTTGCATCGATGAAAATGGCAACCAGCTTTCTCCCGCTAGGTCTTTCCCTAATAACGCCGAGGGCGCAAATGAGTTGATAAATGCTTTAGTTTCATTAGCAGCTAAGTCCAATGTCTCCCGGCTTAACCTTGGATTAGAAGCTACTTCTATCTTCAGTATCCCACTCCGAGATTTCCTTATGGATGCCCCTCAGTTAAAGCCTTTTTCGGTCCAGGTGTATGAAATTAACCCTTCTCTTGTGGCTGGCTTTAAAAAGGCTTTCGGCTCCAGACTTCCTAAAACCGATGCTATTGACGCTTATATAATCGCTGAAAGGCTGCGCTTTGGACATCTTACTCCATACAGCCATGAAGCTTCTGTTACAGCACCTTTGCGCCAGCTTACAAGGCTCAGATTACACCTTGTCGACCTCCTCGTGGAGGAGAAAAATCGGGCTTTGAATCTCCTCTTTTTGAGGTTTTCTAATTACAAACAGGACAACCCTTTCAGCAATGCCTTCGGCAAGGCTTCTGTTGAGGTCCTAAAAGAATTTACTCCTGATGAGATAGCTCAAATATCCGTAGAAGAACTGGCGGAGTTTATTCAGTCCCACGGAAAAAATAGGTTCGCTAATTCCGAGGAAATCGCCAGTGCCTTAAAGCAAGCCGCAAGGCGTGCTTACCGCCTAAACTCTAAAATGCAGCAGGCCTGCGAGATAGCTCTTTCTTTAACTCTTCAAAACATTGAGCATCTCAAAAGGCAGATTAAAAGCCTTGATAAGGTGATTTCTAGAGAGCTTAAGGCTATTCCTCAAACTCTCACTACGGTCAAGGGTTTAGGCGAGGTGTCGGCTGCAGGAATAATCGCTGAAATAGGCGATATCAAGCGTTTCAAGAACGAAGCCTCTCTTGCTCAGTATGCTGGCCTCACCTGGACCCGGTATCAGTCGGGCGATTTTGACGCTGAAGAGCGTCGTTTGACAAAGAGCGGGAACAAATACCTCCGCTATTACTTGGTCATGGCCGCAAACTCGTTGCGGGTGCACAACGAGGAATACAAGGCTTATTACAAGACCAAGTATCAGGAGGTGCAAAAGCACCAGCATAAGAGGGCGCTGGTATTGACTGCCCGCAAACTGGTTAGGCTGGTCTTTGCGCTGCTGAGCAAAGGCCAAATCTACAAGGGGACGGTGAGGAGTTAATTTTGTTTTTAAAACTTATTTGACCTCTTCTGTGCCAATTTTTTCCATACTAATTGGCTAGGGATATTATTGTCTTTTTTTGCCCTGATAATTTTATTTTCCAGTTTTAGGGTATTGACATATTACCGTGAGTCTTTAATTTTTTAACCTGCTGTAAACTTCCCTGTAGGCTTCTATAATATTACCCAGGTCCCTTCTGAACCTATCTTTATCCAATTTTTCTTTTGTATTAATGTCCCAGAAACGGCAGGTATCGGGAGAAATTTCGTCAGCCAGAAGTATATTCCCGTCCTTTTCCCCGAATTCGAGTTTAAAGTCCACCAGGAGGATACCTTTAGCCATTAAATATTCTTTTAAAATATTGTTTACATTGAAGGCCATCTCTTCTATCTTTTTTAATTGTTCTTCTCTGGCTATCCCCAGGGCTATAAGGTGGTAATTGTTAATCATGGGGTCACCCAATCTGTCATCCTTTAAACAGAATTCAAGAACCGGCCTTTTCAATTCAAATCCTTCCTCAATACCGTATCTTTTGGCCATACTTCCTGCGGCTATGTTTCTCACTATCACTTCTATGGGGAGGATTTTAACTGATTTTACAAGCATCTCCCTGTCATTTAGCCTTTTTACAAAATGAGTATCAATTCCTTTTTCCCCCAGAAGCTCAAAAAATATGGTAGAAATTCTGCAGTTTAAAATTCCTTTGTCTTCTATTACCCCTTTTTTCTTTCCATCAAAAGCTGTGGCATCATCTTTAAATTCCATTATCAATAAGGATGGATCGGAAGTTTTATAAACCTTTTTGGCTTTACCTTCGTAAAGGAGCTCTAATTTTTCCATTTTTATTTCACCTTCCCCCATTTTTTTTACAATTTACACATTTAAATACTCCCTGTACCCTTTTTCTTCCAAATTCCTTGCTTTTTCTTCCACTTCCCGCCTCATCTTTTCCTTATATTCTTTTATTTTATTTCTAACTTCGGGGATTTTTATTCCTATTATCTCCGCTGCCAGCAAACCAGCATTTTTTGCATTGTTAATGGCAACGGTAGCCACCGGTACCCCTGCCGGCATTTGAACAATCGAAAGAAGGGAATCCAAACCCTGTAATGCAGAAGTTTTTACGGGAACTCCGATTACCGGAAGGCATGTTATTGAAGCCACCATACCCGGCAGGTGAGCCGCTCCACCGGCTCCAGCTATTATAACCTCCAATCCCCTATCGGCACAGCTTCTCGCGTAATCAAACATTCTTTCCGGCGTTCTATGAGCTGATACAATGGTCATTTCGTATTCAATTTCGAAGTATTCAAGGACCTCCGCCGCTTCTTTCATTACAGGCAAATCGGAATCACTGCCCATTATGATACCTACTAAAGGCTTTTTCATTTTCTTACCTCCGATGTTATTTTTAGTAATTTTTTTGCCTTTACAGCCTTTTCTATAGCTTTTTCTATATTTTCATCGAGAATTGTAATATGCCCCATCTTTCTAAAGGGTTTGGTCATGCTTTTCCCGTAAAAATGAAAGGATAAACCTTCTATCGAAAGGGCTTCTTTTAGACCCTCAATTAATGGAGGACCTTCATATCCCTTTTCTCCCAGTAAATTTGCCATCACAGCCGGCATAAGTAATTTTGTGCTTCCAAGGGGCAAACCCGTTATTGCTCTAATATGTTGTTCAAACTGGCTTGTAATACATGCTTCAATGGTATAATGTCCGGAATTGTGAGGTCTCGGCGCCACCTCATTTACCAGTATTTTTTTATCCTTAGTCAGAAACAATTCTATGCCAAAAACGCCTATTCCATTTAATATTTCCACCGTTTTTACCGCAACTGCTTTAGCCTCTTCCTTTACATCCTCAGAAATTCTCGCGGGTGCAATAACCATATCGCATATATTCGCTTGTTCATCAAAAATCATCTCCACCACCGGGTAACATTTTACTTCTCCCTTACTGCTTCTTGCCACAATTACTGCAAGTTCTTTTTCAATATCCACATACTCTTCTAAATATGATTCCACTTTTAAAATGTTTTTAAGGTCCTCATAACCTCTAATTACCTGGACTCCCCTGCCGTCGTATCCACCTTTTCTTGCTTTTTGAACACAGGGAAAGCCAAAACTTTTAAAACTGCCTGGTTCCAAAGATTCAAGCAATTTAAACTTTGGGACCGGAATTCCCGCAGCATATAAGACCTGTTTTTGTAAAAATTTATCCTGGATTATTTCCAGCAACGCCGGCGAAGGAAAAATTTTATATCCTTCATCCATAAGTATTTTTAAGATGCGAGTAGCTATATGTTCAATATCATAAGTGATTACTTCACTTGCCTCCGCAATTTCTCTTATTTTGTTGTCATCGTAGAAATCCCCCACCAAAACCCTGTCACAAACTGAAGATGCCGGGCAATCAGGTGCCGGATCCAGTACCAAAACAAAAAAGCCCATCCTTTTTGCGCTCTGCGCCATCATTTTAGCTAATTGTCCCCCACCTATGATTCCTATCTTTGTTAAAGGAAATCCATATTTATCTTTCATATAATTACCTCCGCCTTGTTAACCGGTGTAAATTATTTTGCGGCTGATTTATCTATATTAGAACTATGTAAAAATTCAATTGTTCGTTTATATACGAATATTATTATGATGAATTTATGTTTTGTTTGTTTATATAAATATATCATATGTCGTCCTTATTATCAATAATTAACTGAAAATTTATTAACAAAAAATATATAAAAAAGCGAAGCTTTGAGCTTCGCTTTTTACTTTAAATAATTCCATAATTCCTGTGGCTTCCTGCATATTTTAACAGGTTTTTCTTCAAAATATTTTAACTTATCCCTTTCCCCCCAATTGGCAAGGATAAAATCCACCCCGGCATTTTTAGCACATTCATAATCCACCATGGTATCCCCCACATATACCGCTTCGCTTTTTAATGCCTTTAACTTTCTTAAGGCAATTTCCAATTGATCGGTATGGGGTTTAGGTTTTAAATGGCTGCTGTAAGGTACAATAACATCAAAGTATTCCAATACTTCTTTTAATTTATCATCTTCAAAGATTTCGTAATCGTATCTGGCCGAAACTATTCCCAG
This sequence comes from Thermovenabulum gondwanense, assembly GCF_001601575.1. NCBI lineage: Bacteria > Bacillati > Bacillota > Clostridia > Thermosediminibacterales > Thermosediminibacteraceae > Thermovenabulum > Thermovenabulum gondwanense. Next base: position 32,265 of record NZ_LOHZ01000028.1, on the reverse strand, counting down.
TTTGAAGCCCTGTAATTTTAATTTTTGTAAAAGTTCCTTTACCCCGGGGTATAAATAAGCTTTATGGGCAAATCTTTTTATGTTTTCAAACCAAATCCTTAAAGTTTCCTCAACTCTTTCAATTTTTAATTTTTCTAAGGAATACTGTCCCGGAAGCCAGATGGCGAATTCAATTTCTTCATCCTCTAAATCTCTCTCATAGAGGTCTTTCATTGTTACCTTGAGACTTTCTAAGGTTACATGTTCGCTGGCTATCAGCGTTCCATCCACGTCGAAGATTACGTATTTTTTTTGCATTTTTACCACCTATTTTAAACCATTAATAAATTTTTCTATTCTGATAACTGCCTCTTTCAGGTTTTCCATTGAAGTGGAATAAGCTATCCTGATAAACCCCTCTCCGCCATCTCCAAAAGCACTTCCCGGCACCACCGCCAACTTCTCCTCTTTCAGCAATCTTTCAGCAAATTCCGTATCGGAAATTCCAAATTTCTTTATCGAAGGAAATATATAAAACGCTCCTTTGGGTTCAATGCAGTCAAAGCCTAAATTAATCAAACTATTAAAAAGAAACTTTCTCCTTCTATCGTATTCACCGCGCATTTCTTCCACGTCTTTTTTGCCGTGTTTTAATGCCTCTATACCCGCAAACTGGGAAATGGTGGATGCACAGGTCACGCTGTACTGATGCACCTTTAAAATTTCCCGGGCAAGCCCTCCGGGAGCAGCTATAAATCCAAGTCTCCAGCCGGTCATTGAGAAGGACTTAGAAAATCCGTTAATGGTAATGGTTCTTTCCCTCATTCCCATAATAGCTGCAAAGGGGATATGATCCTGTTCATAGGTTAACTCTGCGTAAACCTCGTCGGAAATCACCAGCAAGTCGTATTTTTCAACCACCTCTGCGATTTCCTCTAAGTCTTTTTTCGTCAGTACTGCACCCGTGGGATTGTTGGGGTAAGGCAATATCAGGGCTTTAGTATTTTTTGTAATGTATTTTTCCAGAACATCTTTTTTGAGCTTGAATTCATCCTCGAAATATGTAGGGACAAATACAGGTACCCCCTCTGCCAGCTGGGTGCAGGGTTTATATGCGATAAAAGAAGGTACGGGTATTAAAACTTCATCACCGGGATTTATTATGGTCCTGAGGGCAATGTCAATTGCTTCACTGGCACCTATTGTTACAATTATTTCGGTGTCCGGCCTGTATTTTAATCCAAACCTCACCTCTAAATATTCGGATATAGCTTTTCTAAGCTCCGGCAAACCCGGATTGGGCGTATATCCTAAATTATAACTATCCAGCGCTACCTTAGCAGATTCCCTGATATGAAGAGGGGTAGAAAAATCGGGCTCTCCAATACAAAGGGAAATAGCATCGGGCATCTGATAAACCAGGTTAAAAAAATGACGGATTGTAGAAAATTCCACTTGTTTTACTTTTGTCGATACATATTTTTCGTAATCCATAAAATCCCTCCACTACCTAATTATTGTTAAAATGATTGCACCACTTAGATACGGCACACTGCTGGCATAAAGGTTTTCTTGCCCTGCAGCACTGCCTGCCATGCCTTATTAAAAGGTGGTGAACGGTATTCCATAACTCTTCGGGAAATAATCTCACGAGGTCCTTTTCCACCTTTTCCGGGGTTTCTCCGGAAGATAAACCCAATCTTCGCGAAACCCTGAAAACATGTGTATCAACCGCTAATGCCGGTTTATTAAACGCATTAGCCAGAACCACATTTGCAGTTTTTCTTCCAACACCGGGAAGTTTTACAAGTTCTTCAAAACAATCCGGAACATTGCCATCATATTTTTCACAAATCATTTTTGAAGCCTCTTTAATATTTTTTGCCTTTGATTTAAAAAGCCCGAGTTCCTTTATATCCTCTTCCAGTTCTTTTAGATTTGAAATCGCAAGGTCTTGGGGAGTTTTATATTTTTTGAAGAGCCTTTCCGTCACCCGGTTTACCCTGTTATCTGTACACTGAGCAGATAATATTGTTGCTATCAATAGTTGAAAAGGATTTTTAAAATTTAAAGCAGTTTTAGCAGGGTAGAAAGGAATAAGTTCTTCTATTATTTTCATTGCTCTCTCCTTTTGTTCCATTTTGCCCTCCTTAATCTTTCGGGTCTTGGGCCATTTGCTTCAATAACTCTATTTCCTTTTTATAATTTTCGAGCCCTCCCGGGGTTTCCAGTAAAAAAGGTTTGTCTTTCAAAAAGGGATGGGTAATTATTTTTTTTATAGTATTTAAACCAAGAACTCCTTCTCCTAAATTTGCATGCCTGTCCTTTCTTTGTCCAAGACCATATTTGCTGTCATTTAAATGAACAGCCTTTAATTTCCCCAATCCCAAGATTTTATCGAATTCACTCAACACCTCATCCAATTTATCCACCACATCGTAGCCGGCGCCGTATAAGTGGCAGCTATCGATGCAAACCCCAAAAATTTCGGGTTTCCCCGTTTTATCCATTATATCGTAAAGCTGTTCAAAGGTATATCCCACTTCACTCCCCGCTCCCGCCATGGTTTCAAGTAAAACGGTAACTCCCGAATGAGCTTTCACCACTTCCTTTAAAATTCCTGCAATCCGTTCCATTCCCTTTTCTATTCCTTGCCCTGTATGGCTACCCGGATGTAAAACGAGAAACTCCGCCCCGGCTTTTGCTAACCGTATTATGTCGTCTTCTAATACCCTTTTTGTAAATTCCATGCCTTCCTGTTTATCCGTTGCCAGATTCAAAGTATAGGGTGCGTGGGCAACAAGCGGTCCGAAACTTTCCTGCTCCCTCAAAATTTTCATTTTCCTTATGTCTTCCTCATCCAGTGCCTTTACCGCTCCCCCTCTCGGATTTCGGGTGAAAAATTGCATTGTATTAGCTCCGATGGATAGGGCTTCTTTAACGGCATGAAAATAACCTTTTGAAATTGAAATATGTGCCCCTACTCGCAAAGGTTTCACACTCCTCCCTGTTCCTGTACCTCTTTAAAAACCCTCAGAAAATTTTCACCAAGTATCTTTAATATTTCGCTTTCTTTAAACCCCCTTTTTATCAAACCCTTAGTAATTTCCGGCATTTTGCTCGCATCCTCCAGGCCTATTATCGGCACATCAATGCCATCAAAATCCGAACCAATTCCCACATGGTCTACCCCACCGATTTTTACAAAATACTCTATTTCATCAAGAACATCTTCTAATCTTGCCTGCACCCCTTTGTAGCTGGAAAAATAAAAACCTGCCCCAATTACCCCATCTTTTTCCGCAATTGCTTTTATTTGTTCATCATCTAAATTTCTGGGGATATCCCTCATTCTTCTGGGAATTGAGTGAGAAACAATCACGGGTTTTTCTACTATAGAAATTACATCCCAGAAACCCTCCGGAGAAATATGGGAAAGGTCCACTACCATTCCCAGCCTCTCCATTTGTTTTACCACTTCATAGCCGAAATCCGAAAGACCTCCTTTTGATCTTCTTTCTCCGGCTCCATCGGCTATTTGATTCCTGTTATTCCAGGTAAGAATCATCGAAGTTACCCCAAGTTCCCTGTATATTCCAAGCAGATCAATTTCACCGGCTATGGCCTCTCCACCTTCTATGCTTAACAGAGCAGAAATTTTCCCCTCTCTATTTATCCTTAAAATGTCCTTATAGGAATTAGCAAGCTCAATCTCATCCCTGTTTTCTTCAAATTCTTTTTTCAATACCGAAATTGCTTTTAAAGTATGTAAAACCGGATTAGCGTACCACTCCGGCCGGACAAAAACCGAAAAAACCTGAGCTTTTATCCCACCTGTTTTTAATTTTTCTATATCTATATGGCCATTTTTAATCCCGTTTTTCAAACTTCCCCTGCCATCTAATATTGATAGCACCGTATCGCAGTGAGCGTCAAATACAAAGGCCCTTTTATGAATTTGTAAATACTCCTCCATTATTTATCCCTCTTTCGATTTCTGATTATTTTAATATAAATTATCAGTTTTTCAAAAATTTATCAATATATATTTCAGAGAAAAAGTATTTAAGGAATTTATAAATAAAGGTATAATTATCTTAACAATGGGAATAAGGGTGAGATATATGGAAAATGAAAAAAGATCGGGTATTTTAAGAAATTTTAAAAGTATTTATTTTTATCTTGTATGTTTTGTTACATTAATGATCATCATTTATAATGCCGCCCAATTAGTTTACGATGCAACCGAAATAATATTCCCCACCACCTATACTCCTGCGAAAATTGACATGGTGAGAATGTACCAGGGAGATGAATTTATTAAAAAATCCGTTAGCTTAGAAGAATTCATTAAAATGCAGCAGGAGCAAATTCAGAACGAACAAAAACGGCAAAAAATCTACGCTATAAAACGAACGCTGAAAGAAATTGCCTTCTTATTGATCTGTATCCCATTATATTTATATCATTGGAGAAAAATAAAAGATGAATAATCCTTTTAAAAATTAATGCTATCCATCAACATCATAATAATGAACCCTATTACAACCGCAATCGAACCTATTTTTCTATCTTTTTCATCTCTAAAAAATTCGGGAATTAGCTCGCTGATTATCACATAGACCATTGAACCTGCCGCAAAAGCCATCATAAATGGTAAATATAGTGGTATATTTCTGAAAATTAATCCAATCATGGCTCCCACGGGTTCAGCAAGCCCGGTTAAGGTAGTTACCATAACTATTTTAACCCTGCTGTAATTTAACTTTATAAGGCTAAAAGCCACCGCCGAACCTTCAGGTATATTTTGTATCGCTATCCCCAAGGCAAGGGCAAGGGCTGCAGAAAACGTATCTTGATAAAACGCTATCCCCACTGCCAAGCCTTCCGGGAAATTGTGAATTACTATGGCGAGGATGAAAAGGGCAATTTTATTTATTTCCACATCTTCCTTGTTTTCCTTTTTAAAATAGTATTTAACTATTATTTTATCCAGAATGTACACGGCAAAGGCTCCCTTTAAAAAACCCAAAGAAGAAAGATATACATTGCTTTTTTCAATAGAAGGTAACAGTAAGCTGAAGATCGAAGCAGCAAGCATAATACCCGCTGCAAATCCTATGAATATTCTTTCAAGATTTTTGTTATATTCCTTTTTAAAAAATACAAAAAAAGCTCCCAGTGTAGTAATTAGTCCTGCTGCAGCTGATCCCAGGATTCCGTTGAGCAACATCTCCACCTCCAAAATATCAATAAACTCATCTAAATTCTATATTATGAAAGGAAATTCTATTTCGTTAATAAAAACTGAATGATATTGAAAGATACAAGGGATACTATTTAAAAAAAAAACAGGTGATGGACCTTGAGATATAAACTTTTGAAAAAAATTATAATAGTATCCCTTGTTTATTTTTTTATTTTTATCCCGACATTTTCCTCGGCTAATCCCCTCGCAAAAAATAAAATTTGCACTCTTATAATTCTGGACAGGATAAGTATAAACGATATAGAAAAACTACCCAATTTAAAAAAAATTGCCTTCAGCGGAGTAACAGGCTTGATGAACACAAGATGTGCCGGAAATTATGAACCCGCCGGGAGCTATCTTACCATTGGTGCCGGTACAAGAGCTTCGGCTTCGGGTAAAGGAAAAATCGCTTTAATGAATTATGAAATTTACAATTCATTTAATGCAGGTAAGATTTACAAAAGCTTTACCGGAAATGAGGTCTACGGTAAAATTCTGGTTCCCGAAATACCCTTAATAATCGAAGAAAATTTAAAACAGGATCACGAAATTATACCCGGTTTACTGGGAGAAACTTTAAAGAAACAAGGCGTTCCCGTTTCCCTCCTGGGGAATGCAGATAAAGCGGAAGAAATGAACCGGCTTGCCGCACTCATCGCTATGGATGAGAAGGGGCAAATTATGGAGGGAAAATTGGAAGGAATTAATATATTCGATGAAGAATCTCCCTTTTTTTTGACACTAAACTATGAAAAATTGTTCCAGGAATATTTAAGATATAGATCCCTCGGAGGGTTAATAGTAATATACATAGGTGATTCCGTAAGGGCAGACGAATGCTATAGATTTTCGGATAAAAATCAGGGAGAATCTACAAGGCTTAATGCACTCCTGAGGGCTGACAGCTTCATAGGTAAAGTTGCTGATACCGTAGACTTTTCCGAAGAACTTCTAATGATCGTAGCTCCTTTTCCTTCTTATAAAAGTTTAATTAACAGGGAGTATTTAACTCCTGTAATTTTAAAAGGGAATATTTTAAAAAGCGGTTTTGCAACTTCTGAAACAACAAAAAGAAAAGGAATTGTTGCCAATATAGATATTGCACCTACTATCCTTTCTTTTTTTGGCATAAATGCTCCCTATCCAATGTTGGGAAAGGCCATATACGGAATATACGGAATGGATTCGGAAAATGCCCTTTCTTTTTTACAGGACTCTAATAAAAAAATAACTGCAAACTACACAGCACGCCCTTATATTATAAAAACCTATGTTTTTTTACATATTTTATCTCTTATAATTTTTTTGTCCTATATTTTTAAGTTGCTGGATATAAGGCCCGGCTTCTTGATTTTTTTCTTTCTCTTTAACCTTTCATCCCCCGCTTCTATGCTTTTTCCTTTTATCTATGGCTTTCCTGCTCTTTTTATTAAATTTATCCTGTGGGCGATTACATCCTTAACTGTAATATTAATTCCGTATTTGTTATTTAAAAATTCTCAAAATCCCCTTTACTCAATAGCCTTTTTAAGTATTTTTACTGCTTCAATCATTTTTTTAGATTTATTACTGGGAGCTAACTGGATGAAAACTTCTATTCTGGGTTACGATGTTATAGCAGGTGCCAGGTATTACGGCATTGGAAACGAATATATGGGAGTATTTTTTTCTTCAATTATAACAGGGATTTCATCGCTATTTGAAATTTTGAAGCTAAAAGATGATTGCAAAAAAAATATTTCGATTATCCTCTTTTTGGTAACATTTATATTAATCTTTTCTCCCAATTTCGGAAGTAATTTCGGAGGGGGTGTTGCCGCTCTGGGTGGTTTTTTGTACACATATGTACTTTATTTTTATAAAAAAACCGATTTTAAGGTAATTATAAAATACATCCTGCTGGGAACGATCATTTTTAGTCTTTTTCTGTTAATTTTTATTCTGTATGGACCTCCATCCCATTTTACCTTGCTTTTTCTTTCAATGAAAGACCAGGGATTTGACCCCCTTTTTATTGTTATTTCAAGAAAACTTCTAATGAATTACAGACTATTTAAATATACTCCCTGGACTAAAGCATTAATTTTTTCCATTATAACCCTTCTAATTTTAGTAAAATGGCCAGTAGGCCTTTTTAAAAAATTAAGCCAGGATTATCCGTTCCTTTTTAAGGGAATAAAAGGTGCAAATTTTGGAACATTACTTGCTTTGGTATTTAACGACTCAGGTATTGTGGCAGCAGCTACCTCGATGATTTTTTCCTTTCTTCCTTTGCTGATTCTATCCATAAAAGAGTGTGAAGAAAGGAGATGAATTATTGGATAAGAAAGTACTCATAGTAGTAAGGCAGTGCACAGGAGGGATGAGGACCCATATAAATTTACTTGTTGAAGGCTTAATGAAAGAAAATTTCACTATTTTTTTAGCAGGACCAAAGGATATATTGCACCCTAATTTGGATGGCAATGTAGAAAAATTTTTTGAAATAAGCCTTAAGAATGTATATAACATAAAAGAATGTTTAAAAATCTTAATACTAATCCTTCATATTATAAAAAAAGAAAAAATCCATCTTATACATTCTCACGGCTTCTTGGCCACATTAATATGTATATTCGTTAAATATTTAAGCGGGGTAAGATTAGTCGCCACCATCCATAACATACCGAAAGGTCATCCGATCTGCTTATTTTTCCTCAAAAAATGTGATCTGGTTATAGCAGTTTCGGAAGCCGTAAAGAATGAGCTAATTTTCAGATACAGGTTGAGCAAAAACAAAATTTGTGTAATATACAATTCCCTTCCGGAATATAAAATCAGCAGTAATATATATGCTTTAAACCCTTTATTTTCCAGTAAGATAAAGGTTCTTTGTCCCTCAAGACTAACCCGTGAAAAAGGGGTGGATGTGCTGATAAAAGCCGCAAAAATTTTAAAAGATGAATTGAATCTTACCCCGAAAGATATTAAATTCTACATTGCCGGAAACGGCCCCGAAGAAAAAAAATTAAAAAAACTCTCCGTTAAGCTCGATTTAGGGGATTACATAGTATTTTTAGGTCAACTGGAAAATATATACGAGGTTATGAGTAGGTGTGATATTCTGGTTTTACCATCAAGAATGGAGGGCTTCGGAATTTCCCTGCTGGAGGCATTCAGTTTAAAAAAAGCTGTAATCGCATCCAATACCGGAGGAATTCCGGAGATAATAAAGGATATGGAAAACGGCCTTCTTTTTAAAAATCAGGATCCCCTCAGCCTTGCCCTTTGCTTAAAAAAAATAATTAAAAACCCCGGCCTGGCTTATAAATTGGCCGAAGCCGGGTATGATACGCTTCCTAAAAAATTTGATTATAACACAATGATAAAAAAAATTATATACTGTTACGAAACTCTGCTTTAAGCAGCCTTTTTTATTTTCGCTTTTATTATCTCTAAGGTTTTGTTTAATTGCACATCCTGTTTTTTATTTATCTTCTCTTCGATTGCGCTGTTTAATTTTTTAATAAAATTAACATCTACAATTCCGTTGACCTTTAATCCGCTCATCCGCTGGAAGGTCTCCACAGCTTTTTTAGTTTTTGGGCCGAATATTCCATCCGCTTTCAGAGGTAAAATATTCAAGTATGCAAGCCTTTCCTGAAGTCCCATTACATCAAGTCCGATACTTCCAATTTTTAAAGGCTTATCCCCTTTTAGCGGAGTGAATTCCACCTTTTTTTCTTCTTCCATTTTTATTTCCACATCGGGTTTTATTCCGGTTTTATTAATATCCGTTCCGTTAGGAGTAACGTATCTTGCTACCGTAAGTTTAATACCGCCCAGTTCCCCCAAATCTATAACTCTCTGTACGGTGGCTTTACCAAAAGTTTTCTCTCCTAAAACTATTCCTGCATTCCTGTCCTTTATAGCACCGGCAAGAATTTCTGCAGCACTGGCGGAGCCTCCATTTACAAGAACAGATAGATTAAACTGTTCCGGATCCCTATCCGATTGATAAACTTCTTCCGCACCGTTCTTGTAAATAACCTTCACGATAGGACCGCGGGGTACAAAGTATTTTGCCACTTCTACCGCTTCATCCAGAAGCCCTCCAGGATTATTTCTTAGATCAAGAATAAGATATTTAACATTGCTTTTTTTGAAAAAGTCTATAGCCTTTGCTACATTGTCCGAAGTATTTTCATTAAATTCGCTGATTTTAATATATCCTATCCCTTCTTCTAAGATTTTATATTCTATAGGATTAACCTTAATTATTTCCCGGGTGATATTTAACCTTATTACATCCTTTTGCCCTTCTCTCATTATGCCCAACCGAACGGTGGTACCTTCCTTTCCCCTTATTAACTTTGAAGCTTCGGAACTTGAAATACCCCTAATATCCTGCCCATCCACCTCTACTATTCTATCATTCGGCTTTATTCCCGCTCTCATCGCCGGAGAATTTTCAAGAACGGTGACAACTGTAATAAAATTATCCTTAGATGTAATTACAACTCCTATACCGCCAAACACGCCGGTAGTGGTATCCTCAAAATCCTTGAGGTCCTCTGGTGAAAAATACTCAGAATAGGGGTCATTCAGTGATTCCACCATGCCCTTTATAGCTCCTTTAATGATATCCAGCCTGTTTACATCATAAGGATAGCTGCTTTCGATAAAATCGGCAAGCTGTTTTAAAAAATCTATTTCCGGCGGAATAGAATTATCACTGTTTTCCTGAGCGGTTACCGGGCAGGAAAAAACAAATAAAAAGAAAACAATAATAACAGCCAAAACCGCTCTTTTGAAAAGTTTTAACTTCATCTCCGGTTAAGCCTCCCCCAAAAATATGTAATTTCCTTTCTATTCTATCACTAATAACCTTAACAGTCTATAAATTTATCCCGTTCGTAGAATTGAAATCAAAATCATAAAACCGAAAAACGCTGCTAACATATATCCCAGCATCCCAATTGCAGAAATACCGAAAATCATAGGACCTACGTTAGCACGAATAATTAAAGAAGAAGCTACAATTATTGCCGATACTATTATCCCTATTACCAGCCGGTTCACCATTTTACTCAGCTCAAAGGCAAATTTTTCTAACCCTCTGTATTCAAAATCGATCTTAATATTGTCCTCGGCCAATTTGTTATTCAGTTTATTTATAATTTCTGGAATCCCTTTAATTGCTTTTTGAAATTTTCTCAGTTCCTCACCGGCATTTTTAATTACCCTTTCAGGGCTGTAATTGGAAATTATTAGCTCGTATACATAGGGCTTGGCCACACTGACAATATCAAAATCGGGATAAAGCTCTTTCCCGAGACCTTCTGCGGTAATTACCGCTTTTATCAGCAAAATCAAATTTGAGGGCACCTTTACCCTGTGCTTTTGAGATAATTTCAGCATTTGTGGAAGCATTTCTGACATATTTATTTCTTTTAAAGTCTTCCCGTAGAATCTTTCAATAACATCTTCCACATCCCATCGTAACCGGGAGTAATCGATCTTCCCCTCAATAAATCCGATCTCCAAAAGCACATCACAAACCTTGTCTATATTTTTGCTGATGGCTCCCTGTATAAGTTCCAGCAATTTGTATTTATAAAAATTATCCAGTCTTCCCATTATCCCGAAATCTATGAAGGCAATCCGCCCATCTTTCGTTAGAATAATATTCCCGCCATGAGGGTCTGCATGGAAAAATCCATGTTTGAAAACCTGCTTTAGCACCGCTCTTATTCCTTTTTCCGCCAGTTCTTTTTTTGAAAAACCATGTTCTTCAATGCTCTTTATATCCTTTATTTTTATTCCATCAATATATTCCATTACAAGTATTTTTTTTGTGGTATATTCCCAGTAAACCTTTGGAACATATACCGAATCGTCTCCTTTAAAATTTTTTCTGAACCTTTCTACATTCCAGCCTTCCCTTAGAAAATCCAGTTCATTTTTTATTTCTTCCGAAAATTCTTCTACAATTCCAACGGGGTCGTATAACCGACTTTCAGGGACATACCTTTCTAAAAGTCGGGCAGCATGAAACATTATTTCCAGGTCGGAATTTATTATCTTCTCAATATCCGGTCTTTGAACCTTTACCACCACTTCTTCTTTACTTTTTAACCTTGCCCTGTGAACCTGGGCAATGGATGCTGCTGCTTTTGGCTGTTCTTCAAAATAATCAAAAATATCCTCTAATTTCTTCCCAAGCTCCGATTCGATTAAAGACTTAATGTATGGAAAATCAACACCGGGCACTTCATCCTGTAATTTTTTTAATTCCATTATATAATCTTCCGGCAATAAGTCCGGTCTCATGCTTAAAATTTGTCCTAATTTCACGAAGGTGGGACCAAGTTCTTCCAGCATTAATCTTACTCTAACGGGAGTACTTACTTTTTCATCCACGGTTTTGATCTTGGGTATAAATTTTACTACACCTATCCTTGTTAATATATACCCAAAACCGTATTTAAAAACTGTGTTTACAATTTGCTGAAGACGTTTTGCGTTTTGAAAGGAAAAACTCAGTGCCTTTTCCAAAAAAATACCTCCCCTCAATTAAAATATAGCACCGGAAGGGAGGAAAGTAAAATATTATCCCTTTTATATGTATTTTTCAATTAATATACTTCCCTCTTTATTATAAAAAACCACCCTTTCCATATTATCTTTGACCCGCAGAATTCCATTACCAATTTTTATACATACACCGGGGTATACCGTTTCCTTAGTCACTATCCTCGCCGATGATACTTTTTTTACCTCTTCCTCTAAAATCTTTTTCTCTTCATCTATATCGCTTAATCCTTGTTTCAAAGAATCCCTTGTTTTGTAAAGTTTTTCTAAAGCCGAGTAATTTTCCTGAGAAATTTTTCCGCTATCTTTCATAGCTTCAAAAAGAAGTATAGCCCTTTCCACCTTTGCCAGTTCGTATTCCGTATTCTTAATTTTATTAATCGCTTCCTGCAATCTAATATTCAAAAAAGGATTTACACCTACCTCAATTTCCGTTATTGTCGCGAAGGGAGAACCTATTATCCTGGCCACAATGCCCTCATAGGCCGAGATTCTTCCTCCCACGAGAAGACCTTTCTTCCCGGTAATTTCTATCCTTCCACCGGCAATCAGTACGCTGTGCATGGCAGAATCGGTAATATAAATATTTCCTTTTGTTTCTATGTAGCCGTTTTCGATAAATTTTATCGTAACATCGGAAAGAGCTTTAATTATCCCCTTTCCCCCTCCCTTTACCCCTCCCTTTATCAGCACCCTTCCTTCGGAATGGATTTGAGCACCTTCCACATAACCCTCTATTTCTATGTCGCCCTGGGCTTTTACTCTGTATCCTGTAAGTACATTGCCGTAAATCTTTAAACTTCCCAAAAAATCAATATTTCCGGTTTTAGGACCAATATCACCTTTTATTTCAAAAACCGGGTTAACGCTTAATTTTCCATCGTGGAAAACGGGAGAACCATCAATAAGGGAGAATAATTTATTCCTGTCTTCAGAAAAAATAACATTTTTACCGGGGAAAAGTTTTGGCTCCTTACCATCCTTTGCCGGAATAATTCTTCCTTTAACTGTATATCCGGGAATACCCCTGGTGGGTGGAATTTTTTCCGCCAGGAGTTGACCTTTTAAAACATTTGTAATATACCCTAAATCGTGAAAATCTACCCTGCCGTCTTCGCTAATTTTAGGCTTGAACTCCCTTTTTAAATCAAAGTAAAATTTGACATCACCGTTTTTACCTGGTACCGGCTCCTTTCCCTTCGCCACCTGTACTTCGGTATTAAAAATCCTCTCCTTTACTGCCCTTTCAACAGCCGAGATATCAATCCCGTAAATAACCCCTTTTTCCTTTAATGCATTCAACACATCCTCTACATTTAATGCAACCTCTTCTTCTTTAGAAATAATAATGATATAAGCCGACATTTCATCCTGGGTTATCCTTACATCGATCTTAAAATTTTTTTCATTATCCGCCACAGTAAAAACCTCCTATGGCCCCCCCTTTTTTAATTATATCATAATTGAAGCAAAATTCTCTAAAAAATATAAACCCCCGGAATTCCGGGGTAATTTTTAAATTCGTATTTTGAGCAATCTCAATGAATTTAAAACCGCAAAAAGAGCAACTCCCACATCTGCGAAAACCGCTTCCCACATGTTGGCATGTCCGAAAGCACCAAGAATCAGGATTATTAATTTAAAACCAAGGGAGAGGGCTATATTTTCAATCACTATCTTTCTTGTTATTCTTGCAATTTTTATTGCTTTTACTAAATTATAGGGTTTATCCTCCATCAAAACCACATCCGAAGCTTCAATAGCAGCATCCGATCCCAATCTCCCCATAGAAATTCCTATATCGGAACGCATAAGCACAGGGGCATCGTTTGTTCCATCACCCATAAATATTAATTTACCTTTTTTTGTTTTTTGCTTTATTAACTGCTCAACTTTCTCAACCTTCTGGTGGGGCAACAACTCCGGGTAATACTCTTCAATGCCGAGAATTCGCGATATATGCGCAGCGGCGCTCGGTTTATCTCCCGTTAACATTACGATATTTTTTATCCCCATTTCCTTCAAAGACTTAATAGTTAGAGCAGAATCCTCCCGGATTTCATCGGAAATTACTATTGAACCTGCATAAACTCCATTAACCGCTACGTGTACCTTGGTAATACCTTCTTCGTTTTCAGTCTCATAAAAATCAATATTATTCTTTTTCAAAAGTTTTTCATTTCCTACTAAAAGCTCTAACCCATTCACCAAAGCCTTAACCCCATATCCCGGAATTTCTTCAAATCTCTCTATTTTTTGCCCCTCAATCTCTTTTCCGTAAGCCTTCTTCAGGGATAAAGCTACGGGATGATTGGAAAAACCTTCTGCAAGTGCTGCAAATTCAAGCAATTTCTGCGGTGAAAAGCCATTTTTTGTTTTTACTTCTGTTACTTCATATACCCCTTTTGTAAGCGTGCCCGTTTTATCAAAGACCACTATTTCAGGAAAATTCAAAGCTTCTAAATAATTCCCACCTTTAATTAATATCCCCTCTCGCGCCGCCCTGCCAAGACCTGCGAAAAATCCCAGAGGTATCGATATCACAAGGGCACATGGGCACGATATTACAAGAAATATTAAAGCCCTGTAAAACCAGAAAGAAAAGGATGTATCCTTGAAAATTAGGGGCGGAAAAATTGCGATAAGAACGGCGAGTAATACTACAGCAGGCGTATAATAGCGGGCAAAGGTGGTTATGAAATTTTCTGTCTGAGCTTTTTTAAAAGATGCTTGCTCCACCAGATCCAATATCTTAGAAACCGCAGATTCTTCATAATTTCTTGTAACTTTAATGATTAAAAGACCGTTTTTATTTATACACCCCGACAAAACTTCATCTCCTGGATTTACCCGCTTTGGTATAGCTTCACCGGTTAAGGAAAAAGTGTCAATAAAGGAGCTACCTTCTACAACAATACCATCAAGGGGTATTTTTTCTCCTGCCCCTACCGCGATGATATCCCCTGCTTTTACCTTTTCAGGTGAAACCTTTATAAAGTTGCCGTTAATTTTTAAATTTGCGTAATTTGGCCTTATGTTCATCAATTCTTTAATAGATTTTCTTGAACTGTTTACGGCTCGTTCCTGTATTTTTTCACCGATCTGGTAAAAAAGCATTACAGCTACACCTTCCGGAAACTCTTTTATTGCAAAGGCCCCCAGGGTAGCAATTGTCATAAGGGAATTTTCATCAAAAATTTGTCCTCTCAAAATATTTTTAAAAAATCTTTTTATCACATCCTTACCGGCAAAAATATAAATCATTAAATATATAACAATTTTTATATTACCGGAAAGATTAATTATAAAAGTTAAAGCAAATAAAAGAATGCTTATTAGTAAAAGAAAAATTTCGCTTTTATAATACCTAATTTCTTCTAAATCCTCGCCTTTTTTGCCCTTTTCTTTAACAGTTACATGGGGCTCATAGTTTTTTACTATTTTTTCAATTTCTTCTTTTATTTTTGAATAACTGCCATTATCCTCAATTTCCAGGGTAAGGATTTGGCCTGACAGGTTGATAACGGCATTTTCCACAAAATCTATTTCTTTTATTCTTTTCTCTATTTTATCCGCACAAACGGGGCATGTCAGCCCTTCTAACAACAATTCCTTCCTATCTTTCAAAATAGCACCTTCCTTCAATATTTCTCTTTTATGTGCAAAAGACCCTGATCGAAAACCTGCTTTACATGTTCATCGTCAAGGGAGTAATAAACCACTTTCCCTTCCCTTCTGTACTTTACCAGCCTTGCCTGTTTCAAAACCCTCAGCTGATGGGATACAGCGGACTGGCTCATATTTAAAAGAGCTGCTATATCACATACGCACATTTCCGAAGAAAAAAGAGCACACAATATTTTAATCCTCGTAGTATCACCAAAAACTTTAAAAAACTCCGCTAAATCGTAAAGTTCTTCCTCGGGCGGCATTGCTTCCCCTACTTTTTTCACCACATCTTCATGAATAACCGTGCAATCGCATCTTTCAAGATTTTCATTTTTATCACTGACCAAAACTCAAACACCCCCTTTTTTAGTTGAACATATGAATATTTGTTCAATTATTATATTTACATTATAAAAATATTTTTTTAAAAAATCAATGTTAAATTTATTGACAGGAAATTTTCTTGCTGGTATAATTTCATCAATTAAATATGATAAAGGTTTTTAAAACCTCTTATCAAGAGTGGCGGAGGGACTGGCCCTGTGAAGCCCGGCAACCGTTAGAAGCTTTGCTTCTAAAATGGTGCCAATTCCTGCAGAAGCTTGGTCTTCTGAGAGATAAGAGGGGCGTACTTAGAATAATATCTAAGGCCTCTTATCTTGATGAAGAGGCCTTAAATTTTTATATCTATAATTTTAAGAAAGGAGATTGCTTATGGGTGTAGAACGCACAATCAAAGAAATCAATGAACGAATAAAAAGCGGAAAAGCAGTGGTGCTTACAGCGGAGGAGGTTATAGAAAAGGTCAAAGAAAAGGGCATAGAAGCTACTGCCAGGGAAGTAGATGTAGTAACAACCGGTACTTTTGGACCCATGTGTTCTTCCGGCGTTTTCTTAAATTTCGGACATAGCTCTCCCCGTATAAAAATGCAAAAAGTTTGGCTGAACAATGTACCCGCCTATACCGGCGTAGCAGCAGTAGATGCCTATATAGGGGCTACCGAACTCCCGGAAGACGACCCTTTAAACAGCGATTATCCGGGCGAATTCCGCTACGGAGGCGGTCATGTAATAGAAGACCTGGTGGCACGAAGACCGATAAGACTTAAAGCAACAGCTTACGGAACGGATTGCTATCCCAGAAAGGAAATTGAAACAACCATTACCCTTGATGACATAAACGAAGCCATACTTTTCAACCCGAGGAACTGCTATCAAAATTACAATTGTGCTGTAAATTTAAGTGATAGAACAATATATACTTACATGGGCACATTGAAACCCAATTTAGGAAATGCAAACTACTCCACTTCTGGACAGTTAAGCCCCCTTTTGAAGGATCCTTTTTTTAAAACCATAGGCGTTGGCACCAGGATATTTTTAGGAGGCGGTATAGGATATGTAGCCTGGAATGGAACTCAGCACTTTCCATCAATACTAAAAGATGAAAATGGAAATGAATTATGCGCAGCAGGTGGAACCCTTGCCGTAATAGGCGATTTGAAAAAAATGAGCCCTAAATGGCTGGTAGGAACGAGCTTTAGAGGTTACGGAGCCACATTGACGGTAGGAATCGGGATACCAATTCCAATTTTAAATGAAGAAATTCTTTATTATGCAGCTAAAACCGATGATGAACTTTTTGCTCCAATTGTGGATTACAGCGATGCTTATCCAAATCGAAAACCCGGAAATCTTGGATATGTAAGCTATGCCCGGCTAAAAAGCGGAAAAATTAACGTTTTAGGGAAAGATGTCCCAACAGCGCCTTTGAGCAGTTACCCAAAGGCCAGGGAAATAGCTTATATTTTAAAGGAATGGATAATAAAGAGAGATTTCTTATTGAGCGAACCCGTAGAAGCTCTGCCCAATCCCCACTCCGGTATAAAAGGAAAGGTATTAAATTAGGAGGGATTTTTATGACCGAGAAAAAAGTGGTATTAAAATTTTCAGCCCAGAATGCCGACAAGCCAATTATTTATCATTTGGTAAAGGATTACGATTTAATAATAAATATCCTAAAAGCTTCTATTAACCCTCATAAAGAAGGAACTATGGTTTTAGAAATTTCCGGTGACAGGTATGAGGAAGGAATATCCTTCCTGGAACAGCATGGAGTATCGGTTTTACCCATTGAAACTGAAGTCGTAAGGAATATTGAACGCTGCACTAACTGCGGGGCGTGTACAGTTCACTGCCCCACCCAGGCATTATATATAAAAAGACCTTCGATGGAGGTTGAATTTGACGGTGAAAAATGCATCCTTTGCCTCATGTGTCTGAAAATTTGTCCCGTTCGCGCCATGGAGGTGAAGGTATAGTTGCCCTACGAGCCAAAAATTTACCGGGAGCTTTATAAAGAAAAGGATTTATATCATTTTCAGGTTACCATTGAAGAAACCGACCTGGATATTGCCATAAGGCAAGAAAGGTTTAACCCCAAAATTAAAGATATGGTATATCTCTTGGTACAAAAAGAAAGGTTGCTTTTAAAAGATTACATAAAAAAAGACCCGGAATTTATAAAAGCTCTTGAGCCATATGCTCCCTTACCCGGTGCCCCTTTATCCGCCCTGTCTATGAGCAAAGCCGCCCAATTGGCGGGTGTAGGGCCAATGGCAGCAGTGGCGGGGTATTTTTCTGAGATTGTAGGAAAAATGCTTTCTAATTACTCCGGTGAAGTAATAGTAGAGAACGGAGGAGATATATGGCTGAAATTAAAAAAGACCCGAACGGTGGGAATATTTGCAGGAAATTCACCCTTTTCAAATCGTATAGGTTTGGAGATAAATCCCAATCGCACACCCCTGGGAATTTGTACCTCCTCGGGCACCGTGGGTCATAGTTTAAGCTTTGGTAAAGCCGATGCCATGGTAATAGTAGCTGAGTCCGCAATCTTAGCCGACGCAGTGGCAACGGCTGCCTGCAATATGGTCAAAAGTGAACGGGATCTGGAAAGGGCGGTTAATTTCGCTCTTGACATCCCCGGTGTGATCGGTGCTCTCAGTATACTGGGAGATAAAATGGCTGCAAAAGGATACATCCGATTGGTTACCCTTTAATTTTAACCCGGGAGGAAGTAGTATATGAATCACCCTTTTTTAAATATTATAAATGAAAAAGTCGTCATTTTTGACGGCGCCATGGGGACACAGCTTATAAAACGCGGTTTAAAGCCCGGCGAGTGTCCGGAGTTATGGAATATCGAAAAACCGGATATTATTGAAACAATTCACAAAAGCTACATTGAAGCTGGCGCTGAGGTCATAGAAACCAATACCTTTGGAGCAAATCGCATAAAGCTTTCCCACTTTGGGCTTTCGGATAAAGTTGGAGAAATCAACTTTAAAGCTGTACAAATTGCGAAAAAAGCAGCTGGTGGGAAAGCCTTTGTGGCTTTGTCCGTTGGGCCTACAGGTGTTCTGGTTGAACCTTATGGGCCTTTAAGCGTTGAATCCGCAGTCGAAGTTTTTAAAGACCAGATTTCTTCTGCTTTAGAAGCCAAGCCCGATATGATTCTTATTGAAACCATGAGTCAACTTTCTGAAGCCCGGGCAGCGGTTATTGCCGCAAAAGAAATATGTGACCTTCCCGTTATCGCTACCATGACCTTCGAAGAATCCGGCAAAACCCTGATGGGGACCGATCCGGCCACGGCCCTATTTGTTTTAAGTTCCGCAGGAGCTGATGTGGTTGGCATCAATTGTTCCTTAGGTCCGGATAAAATAGCCTTTCCCCTTCAGGAAATGTCAAAATATAAATGTATCCCTATTTTGGTGCAGCCAAATGCCGGTATGCCCGTTTTATCAGAAGGTGAAACTGTTTATCCCCTCTCTCCAGAAGAGTTTGCAAAAAGCTGTTTAAAATTATCTTCTATAGGGCTTAATGCTATAGGAGGATGCTGTGGCACAACACCCGAGCACATTAAATTTCTTAAGCACTCTTTTTTAAAAATTGAACCATTAAAAGTGATGCCTTTTTTAAATACCGTTATTTGTTCGGATAAAAAGACGATAATATTGACCGGAAAAGATCCCGTTAAAATAATTGGTGAACGTATAAATCCCACAGGTAAAAAGGCTCTATCGGAAGAATTAAAATCGGGAAAATTATCAGGAGTCATCCGGGAAGCAGCCCTACAAAAAAATGCCGGTGCAGATATTTTAGACGTGAACTTAGGAGTGCCTGAAATAGATGAAACTTCCCTGATGAAAAAGGTTATTCCCGCTCTTCAGGAGGCCGTAAACATCCCGCTTGCCATAGATAGCAGTAATCCCAATACCCTGGAAGCGGGACTCAGGGTCTATACCGGAAAGGCTCTGGTCAATTCGGTCAATGGAAGTAAAGAGAGCCTCGAAAAAGTTCTTCCCATTGTAAAAAAATACGGAGCGGTTGTAATTGGTTTAACAATGGATGAGAGCGGAATTCCAAAAACCGCCGGCGAACGGCTTCGAATTGCAAGAAAAATTATTAAGGCAGCAGAAAATTATGGCATTCCGAAACAAAATGTGATTATCGACTGTCTATGTCTGACAGCGGGAACCCAGCAGGAACAAGCCCTGGAAACTATCAATGCTATAAAATTAATCAAAGAAGAACTGGGTTGCCTTACTGCCCTTGGAGTAAGCAATATTTCTTATGGTCTACCAAGAAGAAATCTCCTGAATAGAGCATTTTTATCTATGGCCCTTTCGGCGGGGCTTGACCTGCCCATAATTAATCCTTTAGACAATGACCTGTTAGAAATAATTAAAGCGAGTGACGTA
Source organism: Thermovenabulum gondwanense (assembly GCF_001601575.1). Taxonomy (NCBI): domain Bacteria; kingdom Bacillati; phylum Bacillota; class Clostridia; order Thermosediminibacterales; family Thermosediminibacteraceae; genus Thermovenabulum; species Thermovenabulum gondwanense. The sequence continues at coordinate 12,027 of NZ_LOHZ01000028.1, read as the reverse complement.
CTAACAGGCAGGGATAGAAATGCAAGTCTGTTCATCACCTTTGCAAAAGCCACAAAAGACCGGGATAGCGAAAAACAATTTTTTTTAGAAAATATAATACCGGAAAGCAGTCCGGAAAAAAAGCTTTATGAAGCAATTATAAACGGTAATGATGAAGAAGTTGAAGATCCTATAGAAAAATTACTTTTAAATTACAGCGAGCCATATAATATCATAAACCAAATAATTATCCCCGCATTAAAAGAGGTAGGGGAAAAATACGAAAAAGGTGACTACTTTATCCCCGAGCTTTTGCTATCTGCTGAAGCAGCAAAAAAAGCTTTTGAAATAATAAAAAGAAAATTCCCTTCCGGAGAAGAAAAAAAAGCAAGGATAATACTGGCTACTGTTAAAGGAGATATTCACGATTTAGGTAAAAATATAGTTAAAGCCATTATGGAAAATTACGGTTTTGACGTAATTGACCTGGGCGTGGATGTGGATGCGGAAATAATTTTAAATGAAGCCGAAAAATACAGCGATTTAAAATTAATAGGTTTAAGTGCTCTCATGACAACAAGCATACCTTCTATGGAAACAACGATTAAACTCATAAAAAATAAAATCCCCAACTGTAAGGTAATAGTTGGGGGCGCCATACTGAACAAAGATATTGCCGAAAAAATCGGAGCAGATTTTTACGCTAAGGATGCATTAGAAGGTGTAAGAATAGCCGAAAAAGTTTATGAGAAAAATTGATCATTCAACCTCCAAGGATTCCGGATCTTTTTTAAAGTACACCCTCTTTTCAGGTATTGCACTTTGATGGATTTTCTCTTTAATTTCTTCTATCCTTTTTAAAAGATCATCAAACAGCTCTTCATCCACCTTGTAATAGAAAAACAAATCCTCTAAATTTCGGGCCGTATCCAATATCCTCTTATTTAAATCTAAAAATTTTTCAAATTTGCCGCTTTTGATCACTCCTTTTAACTGCTCTAAATCTATTTCTATCATTTTTACCACATCTTTTAAATCTTCATATACCCCTGCTGCCATTGGATACGGCTTAACCCTCTGTAAAAAATACTTATTTTTTGCATTTATATTGTAAACGTAACTTATCTCGTAGCCTTCCACAGTAAATTTTACATGGCACTGCTTTCCCAGAAAAACGGTCACCTTTCCTCCCATCTGCCTCAGCATCATTTCATGGACCGTTTCCCTAATATCAATTTCTTTCATTATTTTTTACCCCTTTTCTTTTCTATTTCAATTCAAATATCAACAAATATACGGTTGATATGACAATTGAAATCAGCATTAAAGGAAATCCCAATTTAGTAAAATCTTTAAAAGTAATTTTATAGCCTTCCTTTTCCATAACACCGGCAGTTACCACGTTAGCCGAAGCACCCACCAAAGTTCCATTTCCACCGAGACAAGCACCGAGGGAAAGCACCCACCACAAGGGAGTAATATTTATCCCGGTAATGGCACCAAGTCCTTTAATTAATGGGATCATGGTAGCTACAAAGGGTATATTATCCAAAAAAGCAGATAATATCGCCGATGCCCATAGTATTACTATCCCCGTTAAGACCAGATTGCCTTTTGTTAAATTTACCACATAATTTGCAAGAATTGAAATAACCCCTACTTCATTTAAGGTGCCCACTATAATAAAAAGCGATATGAAGAAAAAAATGGTGGTCCATTCTACTTCTACCAGCAATTCATCAATCTGTAAACCGCTGATAAGTAACAATAAAGTAGCTCCTCCTAAGGCAATCGTTGAGGATTCATAGCCGAGGTGTTCGTGCAGGAAAAACCCTGCGATTATCAATGCTAAAACCGCCAAGCTTTTTACAAGAAGCGTCCTATCTACTATTGCATTGTTTTCATCCAATTTCATTATCTGCATTCTAAGATTTTCGTCTACTTTCAATTCGTTCTTATATATATATCGCAAAATAAATACCGTAACCAATAAGATTATCAATACCACAGGGGTCAGATTTGCAATAAAATCTAAAAAACCCAGCCCCGCTTCAGAGCCAATCATTATATTGGGCGGATCACCAATCAGGGTAGCGGTACCTCCGATATTAGATGAAAGAACCTCTGACATTATAAAAGGCACGGGATTCAATTTTAACATTTTTGCGATTACTATGGTAACAGGTATCATCAATAAAACGGTAGTAACATTATCCAGAAAGGCAGAAATTACACCCGTCATTATCCCAAACATGACTATAATTTTTAAAGGATCACCCTTTGCCATTTTAGCGGATTTAATTGCAAGATATTGAAATAGTCCTGTCCTTTTGATAATTGAAATTACTATCATCATCCCCACTAAAACTCCGATTGTCGTATAATCTATAAATTTAGTGGCAGTTGTTTGATCAATCAAGCGTATTATCATTAAAAACATTGCCCCTAACATGGCCGCTACGGTTCTGTTCAGTTTTTCGCTGATAATAAATATAAAAGTAATTATAAATACTGCTACAGAAATAACTTGAATGAAGTTCATTTATAACATCTCCTTCAACATATTTTTATTCCATATCCTTTATACCCCCTTATTAAAGTAAATTCAATAAACCGGACATATATATTTTTAGAATAAATATTATACTTTTTTTTTATAAATATTTTTTTTATCGTTAAAATAACTTTCTGTTTACTGACCGATAAAAAACTTATATACCTTGCTTTTTGCCAATCTATTTTTAGAGTCCACCACTCTGATTTCCAGCGAATGCCATCCTTTATTGTAATTCCCGGGCGATAGCGTAATTTCATAAGGTAATTCTTTTTGATAAGACACCATGTTCCCATCAATTAGAAATTTTACTGCAAACTGATTATCATAAGTTTTAATAAAAGCGGTTATATTCATATCTTTTTCCAATGTAAAAGTTTCGGGCAAAGTTTTGTAATATCCGGATGTGGCTTGACCGCTCTTAATGAAATAGCTTGATTCAACGGCTTTTTTATAAGCTTCTTTTACCTCCGGGTTTTCAGTTAATGAATAATTGTTTATCTTTCTTTCTGCAGGAACGAAAGGATTGTCGATATTGTTGCTGTCAAACCAGCACACCATTTTAATCCTTGGATACTTCCTGGGCAAGTAATAGTATAATTTGTTTATCCTGTCTATCGCAAATTCTGTTAAATCCTTATCGGTTAATACGGTTTTATGAGTGGCTGCCCATTCGGAAATCTGTATGGGTTTTTTTGTGGAATATTTTTGATAAATATAATCCAAATACATTGAAGGGTCTTCATCAAAAGCCGGCTCATTAATATTCATATTATGATAGGCAACCGCATAAAAATTTACTCCCACCCAGTCCACGTATTCATCTCCCGGATAAAATTCATCAATATTTTTTTCCGGCACCGCATTAGGAGTCCAGACCATCGCTACATTCGGCGCAATTTTTTCAAAAACATCATGTACAAGCCTGAACTTTTCCTTATATTTTTCCGGATCATTGTAATAGGGAGTCCAGTTACCATTCATTTCCGAAGCAAAGCGAATAAATATCGGCCCTCCGTAGTTTGCAGCATCCTTAGCAAATTCCCTCAAATATTCGTCATCCTTAACCTCATCCAGGCTCGATGGCTCTATAGCCAGCTGGGGAATGGCTCCAGCTTTTTTAACTTCATTTACCCAGTTTTTCGGAAAAGGCTGTCCATAATGGTGATAGGTAAAAAATACTGAATGATTGCCAAAAATAATGTTGAATTCTTCAAAAATAGATTTACCGCGGTTTTTCAAGTTTGGGTCCGCATCAATGTATGCTCCTATATAAGCTCCCGAAACCGGTTCGTATTTCGCACCTGAGTAATTCTCTTTTAGATTGCTTTCCTCATAATAACTATATAATTCCACTTCAGTTGTAAGTTTTTTTGCTTTTGTTTTATAAATTTCCGCATCATCTTTTAAGCCTTTATTCTTATAAATTTCCGAAGCCTTAAAATATAAATTTGCTGCATCTTCCATTTTCCCTAATTCCTCGTAAGATTTAGCGAGCATAATAAAATTGGCTGCCGAGGGATTTCCTTTTGCCGCAATATCAAAATAATATACAGCTTTAGAATAATCCTTTTTATTATATGCTTCTACTCCGAGTCTATAAGCTTTATCGGGATGTATGTAATTTGTTTTAGTAGAAGTGGTTTGTTTTGTTTTCGCAGAATTTTTTGTGGTTTTCGCTTCTGCAAAAGCAGAATTAGTAAAAATCATGACCAATAGGATAAAAATCAAAACAATTTTTTTAAATAGATCAGCCAAAATTACTACCTCCCTTTAAAAGATATGATTTTAATTATTTTCTATTTTATTATTGGAAAGCATATTAATATTTTCCTTCAATTTCTCTATCTCCCTCCTCGCCTCTTCCAGCTCATTTTCTAAATTTTTTATCTTATTTTTATACTCCCTCATCTTAAAAGCCGTTCTTATACGAGAAAATAACCCAAGAACCATTACTGCTACAGCACCAAAAACGGTACAACCGATAATTATTAGAGCCTGGGACATTGAATAGATATTTCCAAAAAACCTTATATTTACAATTTCCGAATTAGAAAGGGCAAATATAGCTACGAAAAGAGCAAATAAAAGGGCTATCACTATAAATATCTGCATCCTCTCCCCTGACATATTACCACTCCTTTTCATTTTTCTTCCTTATATTATACAATTTTTGAAATTTTTAAGCTACTTGTTTTTTCGCAATAAAATTGCACCATACATATTAAATATTTTAACTTAAAAAGTGCATCAGACTTTCTTTTTATGATAAAATTATTACAGCATTATTTTGTTATTCTACTATTATTAATATTATTAAGATGAGGGGGATTTCCAGATGGAAATGGAAAGAAAACTTTCTTTGGAATTTGCCCGGGTTACTGAAGCAGCAGCGGTTGCAGCAGCGCGCTGGATGGGGAGAGGAGATAAAAATAAGGCCGACGAAGCGGCTACCGAAGCCATGCGAGCTGTTTTCGACACCATTGATATAAGAGGAGAAGTAGTAATCGGTGAAGGTGAAATGGACGAAGCTCCAATGCTTTATATAGGTGAAAAATTAGGAACGGGTTACGGCCCTGCCTTAGATATTGCAGTGGATCCGTTAGAAGGAACAAACCTGGTAGCAAAAGGACTTAACGGGGCAATTGCAGTGGTAGCAGCAGCTCCAAAAGGATGCCTTTTAAATGCTCCGGACATGTACATGGAAAAAATTGCCGTAGGCCCTGCCGCAGCTGGAAAGATTCACTTAGATGTCCCTGTAAAAGAGAATCTGAGGATTGTGGCAGAAAGCTTGAAAAAATCGATTTCCGACCTCACGGTGGTTATTTTAGATAGACCCAGGCATGACCAATTAATAAAAGAAATTCGAGAAGCTGGAGCAAGAATTATGCTAATTTCCGACGGAGATGTTTCACCCGCCATAGCCTGCGCATTTGAAAATTCCGGTATCGATATGATGATTGGTATAGGGGGTGCCCCCGAAGGAGTTCTTGCAGCGGCCGCTTTAAAATGCCTCGGAGGAGAATTAATTGGACGGCTAAAGCCGGAAAATGAAGAGCAATTTGAAAGGTGCAAAAAAATGGGTCTTTCAGACCCCGAAAAAATTCTTACCTTAGATGATATGGTAAAAAGCGATGATATATTTTTTGCAGCGACAGGAATTACCAATAGCAATCTCTTAAAAGGTGTACACTTTACATCAAAAGGTGCATCCACACATACTCTGGTAGTGAGGGGAAAAACAGGAACAATACGTTTTATAGAAGCCGTTCACCGCTTTGACAAAAAGCCCCGTTATAATTTAGTAGGATTAAAGGTCTAAGTCTCTTTAAATCCTGCGAAACTTTATTTAAGTATCGGGTCAGAAAATCTGATCCTTATTTTTTTAATATACAAATAAGTAAAATTATGGACAATTAAATATTTTAAATGTTATAATCATCTATACCTGTCAGGTGAGGAGTAATTGATTATGGAAACAATTAGAGGATTTTCAATTATAATTTTTTGCCTTTTCTCGGGGGATTTACTTTCAAAAAGTCTTAATCTTTTAATTCCGGGAAACGTATTGGGTATGATTTTATTGTTTTTATCTTTGTACTTCAAAATCGTTAAATTAAGGGATATTGAGAATGTAGCAAACGGCCTTATAAAAATTTTATCTTTTTTATTCGTGCCTGTGGCTGTAGGAATAGTATTGTATTTAGATATAATTTATAAAAATGTCGTCCCCCTTCTTTTTTCAATTGTAATTAGCACATATGCAGTTCTCCTGACAACGGGTTTTACTGTGCAATTTTTAATAAGAGATAAAGGTGGGGCTAAAGAAAATGATTGAAGAAATTTTAAAAAGCCCTCTATTTGGAATAACCCTTACTTTTATTGCTTTTGAGATAGGTTTGTATGTACAAAATCGAACAAAATCTTTTGTAGCAAATCCCCTTGCAATTATTTTAATAATTATCTTTCTTGTCCACTTTAAAATACCTTACCAGGATTACAATGAAGGAGGAAAATATATAAGCTTTTTTTTGGGTCCCGCTACCGTTGCCCTCGCAGTTCCGCTCTATAAAAATTTCGCTACAATATTAAAGTACAAATTGGCCATTTTTATAGGTATAACGGTGGGCTCCATTACCGGTATTATTACTTCTTTGCTGATTGCCCTTTTATTAGGAGCTGATAAAACAATTGCCTTATCTCTTTCACCCAAATCCGTAACAACACCTATTGCAGTGGAAATTTCCAATATGCTTCACGGTTATCCTTCTATTACTTCCACTGCAGTGGTAATCACCGGAATTATCGGTGCTTTAACCGGCCCGGAGGTGTTGAATTTTTTTGGAATAAGAAATAAAATTGCAAAAGGAATTGCGATGGGTACGGCTGCCCATGGACTTGGGACCTCAAGAGCGGTTCAAGAAGGTGAAATAGAGGGTGCAATGAGCGGATTGGCTATCGGCGTGGCAGGAGTGATTACCTCCTTTATACTTCCCCATATTATTAAAGGGATAATAGATTGAGCCATTCCCACACTGAAAAATGAATTTTTGATAACAAATTAGTTTCGATATTCATTATTTTTGAGTATTTTTCTACCCTTTCCCAGTCACCTTTTTCATAGAATATAACTAAATTCAATATTTCCCATAACTTACCTTTTTTCTCCAATAATGATTCTTTTACTCTTTCAGGAAGCATTAAATTGTCTAAAATTTCTTTCATAGGTCTGTTTAAAATCACATCAATCATAGAAAATAATCCTACAAAATATGCTAAAATACTATTTTCTTTTTCTCCTATTTCCTTTGCTAAACTTTCGCAAAATCGTGCCCTTGCAAGTGAAGTCAAAGTTAATTCATCGGGCTTATCCTTTACTAAATCTTTTATCAGCATGATGCCTATCCATTTTTTTAATTCTTCGTAACCTAAAAAGACTAATGCTTGTTTTATAGAATATATATCATTTCTTTTGTAATATATTGAGGAATTTACAAGCCGAAGCAGTTCATAGGACAAAGAAACATCTTTTTCAATTATTTCTTCAATATTATCGAAATTTACTTCATCTTTATTCAATTCCTTTATAATTTCAAAATAATTTTTCTTAATTACAGGTATACTTTTCCCCGAGATTATTTCGGGCTTTTGGAAAAAATAACCCTGAAAAAGTTCATACCCGCTGTTAACAGCAAACTTAAAGTCATCCAGGGTTTCAATTTTTTCGGCTAAAATTGTAACATTTTTACCGTTAAATATTCGCGGTATTAAAGCCAGAGTTTTTTTGTCATTTTTTAAAAAATCCACCTTAATTATATCTACAAGCTCAAGTAGGCCAAAATATCTTTTATAATTTACTAACTCAAAATCATCAATAGCTATTCGATAGCCTTTATTTTTTAATAATTTAATAGATTCTATAAAACTAAAATCCGGTTCAATATTTTCCAGAATTTCTACCACAATAACATCCTTAGAAAATAACTCGGGCAATCTGTTTTTTATGATTTCCTCGGGAAAATTGATAAAAGCTTTTTTCCCTCTTGTAATTAAATCAATGCCCATCTGAATAAAAACATTATTCAGTACCTTAATAGTAGCCTCTTCAGGGGAAAGATTTTCATTATTAAAATTATTAATAGAACTACTTCTATAAAGGATTTCGTAACCGATAACTTTATAGTTTTTATTAAAAATTGGCTGCCTCGCAACGAAAATATCCATATCATCTACCTCTTTTATACCAAGAAAATTATAATTAAATTAAATATCTCTATAAAAAAATGTTACCCGAAATTTCACTATCTTGCAACAATTTTCAAACTTTTTTGTATGTATAATTTTTACTACAGGTAAAAAATTATTAAAAAATAAACTTTTAGGAGGGATTTTGTGGACAAGAATGTACTAAAAAAAATCTCTTATGGTCTTTACATTGTTAGTTCTCTTAAAAACGGAAAATTTAACGGGCAAATTGCAAATTCAGTATTTCAGGTTACGGCAGAACCGGTTCTTTTAATAGCCAGTATTAATAAATCAAACTTGACTCATGAATACATTTCCTCTTCAAAAATATTTACAATCTCAATTTTATCTCAAAAAGCAGACTTTAAATTTATTGGGAATTTCGGTTTTAAATCCGGCAGAGATGTAGATAAATTTTCAGAAGTAAACTTCAAAATTTTAAATTCCGGCGCACCCGTGGTTATCGAAAAATGTTCCGCATGGTTAGAATGTGAGGTGATAAACTCTTTCGATACACCTACTCATACTCTGTTCCTTGGTAAACTGGTAGACAGCGAGATTATAGATGATTCCGAACCATTAACCTACGATTATTATCAAAAGGTTATTAAGGGGAAAACCCCTCCCTCAGCGACGACTTATATAAAGTGACCTATATAAAAAAGCCTCCGTAAAGGAGGCTTTTTTAATAAGTCTGATACTTTATTTTACTTAAAGGCGTTGCTTAAAGTACTCAACGTTTTCATCCCCGACACCATATAAGCAATTCTCAAAGTTTCCGCTATTTCCCCTTCAGTTGCTCCCATTTGCCTTGCAGTCTTTGAAAGGCTTTCTACACCTTCAGGAGAATTTGCGAAAGCATCCAAGGCCAGGGCTATCAATACCTTAACTTTTGGTTCCAATTCTCCGGGTCCCATAGCCAGATCAAAATTTTTAGATACGATTTCAAATAGTTTGGGATCCTTTTGCTCCAGAACACTGACAAAAGGCGGATAATTTCTCGACATATTATGCACCCCCAATTTTTATATTTTTGTATTTCAATTTTCAAACCTTACCATCATATAATCGTCAAAATGGGAAAACCCAAGCTTTTCATAGGCTCTTACCGCAGGTGTATTATACTTTTTTACCATTAATACCGGCTTCTTCCCCCTTTTAACTATCCTTTTACAAAGTTCGGAAACCATTGTTTTACATATCCCTTTATTTCTGTATTCTTCCTTTGTATATACCCCGCCGATCTGGTTTACCAAATCCGTTGACACCTGAATATATGCCTGCCCTACGATTTCATCATTGTAGATCGCAAATATGTACATATATATTTTTCTTGACAAAATCTCATCCTGCAGCGAAAATATAATATATCCAGCATTGCCTTGTTATCTTACTAAAGCGACAAAGAAAGGAGCCAAAAAATGAAGCAATTTTTCTTTCGATTAACAAAACTATTTACAGGGCTTTTCTTTTGTGCCCTGGGAATAGCTTTTACAATAAATGCTCGCATAGGATTTTCTCCCTGGGATGTTTTTCATGCAGGACTGGCAAAGACTTTAGGGATAAGTATTGGCACCGCTTCTATAGCAACAGGCATATTAATTTTAATATTAGTAATCCTTTTAGGGGAAAAAGTGGGACTGGGTACCGTTTTAAACATGATTTTAATAGGGGCATTTTTAGATTTAATACTTAATCTTAATTTGATTCCAACCGCAAGAAATTACATATTAGGAGTAGCAATGTTAATAGCAGGTATGATTATTTTTTCTTTTGCTACGTACTTGTACATTCAGTCAGCCTTTGGCGCGGGTCCAAGGGACAGCTTAATGGTTGCCCTTTCCCGCAAAACAGGCTATCCAATTGGTTTTTGCCGTGGATTTATAGAGCTAATAGTAGCATTAACTGGTTGGAAACTCGGTGGAATGATTGGAATTGGAACGGTGTTATTTGCTTTTTTAATCGGGTTGTTTATCCAGATTACTTTCAAAATTTTTAAATTCGATGCTACAAAAGTCAAACATGAGACTTTTGAAAATACTATTAAGCAATGTTTTACTTCAATAAGTGAAATTAATAAATCATAAAAAAAAGATGGGTTTCTAAGGACCTGCGAATAAAATCTATATTAGAAATCATAGTATCTTCCTCCCTAAAACTTTACTTTACCATGTTACATATTATGTTGATATTACTTATCCCGTCACTCTTCCCACTTTGAATCTTTTAATCTTAGTGAAGCAGGTATTACCAATTTTGTCCCGGAAATATTTGATTTGGATTAATCAAATAATTATGGGTATTCACATAGAATACCCACCTTAACTGAAAAAGACTTTTTTTATACTTTGTTTTTATAACAAAATCCAGATTATTCAGAAGGAGCCTGGAATTTTTGCTTATCGAATTCTTTCAACACAAATTTAGAAACGGTCAAAACACCCAGAGGATCGCCGGTAACGTTAAGCATTGTGTTAAACATATCAATAACTACGTAAATGCCCGCTATCCAACCTACCGGGTCTAAAGGAAGTCCTAAGGTCTGTAAAGTCAAAGCCGCAATCATTATGCCTCCGCCCGGAACACCGGCACACGCTGCAGCACCGAATACTCCCATCAATAAAGCTACGACCACGTGAGCTACCGTTAAATTCGCTCCATGCATCTGGGCTACCCATACCGCATATATTGGCATTTCGGCAGCCACCGCCTGCATATTTATGGTAGCGGCAAGTGGTATAATTACATCCGCAGCATCTCCCGGAACACCCAGAGTCTTTGTAACCCTTAAAGTAATTGGTAATGTAGCCGAGCTGCTCTGTGTAACAAAGGCAGTGAGCATCGCGGGATATACTTTTTTCCAGAATATTAGAGGATTTACCCCTAAAACCAGCATCATAAACAGGGGATGAATAATTAACAACATTACAAAATACGCTACCCATTGGGTAAATACCATTTTACCCAGCGATGCTAACCCCATAGTTCCAACCGTTCCTACCAGATTCGCCATCAATGCAAAGATTCCTATCGGAGCGTACCATAAAATAAAGTCTACAATTTTATATATCAACGCCTGTAGAGATTCAAACAGTTTTTTAAGGAAATTGTGTTCTTCGGGAGCCACATTATTCAAAAATGCAATAGCAAACCCTGTTAACAGAGCACAGATAATAATCTGCATAGTATTAAGTTCTAAAAATGCTCTCACCGGATTATTGGGTATAAAGCTCATTAATACCTGAGCAGCGGAAACTTGAGCCAACTGTATTTCCTTTGCCCCCAATTGAACTCCTACACCGGGTTTCATGATATTAGCCATGGTGTAACCTATGATTGCTGCTATAAGTCCAAAAATAAACCAGTAAACCAAAAATCCACCGAATATTTTCCCGAGCCTTTTGAAACTCTGTACCGTAGTAACTGCCGTTGCGATAGAAATAAAAATCAGCGGTCCTACAATAAACTTCAAAAGCGCAATAAAAATATCACCCAGTGGTTTTATAACTGCAACCCCCGGCCCAATTATCCACCCTGCAATAGCACCTATAAAAACTGCTATCAGGGCGTATAAAGGCCTTTTGCCAAGTCTTAAAGTCTGCTCTACCCCATAATAATAATACCCCCTCGTATAATATGTTTTAGAAATTATCATAGAACCTTTTTAGGTTCTTGATAACCAGGTGTGCCTTTGCGAAAATTAATTTAGGTTGGTCTGGGGTCACTCTTAAATCCCCCTGTGGCCCGGT